>NZ_JBHIOI010000003.1:0-139515 GCF_042195415.1 Bartonella sp. CE47NXGY
ACCGTTGTTACGGGTCGTGTTGAGCGTGGTGTTATTAAAGTTGGAGAGGAAATCGAGATTATCGGTATTCGTCCAACGTCTAAGACGACGGTTACAGGCGTTGAAATGTTCCGCAAGCTTTTGGATCAAGGTCAAGCGGGTGATAATATAGGGGCTCTGCTACGTGGTGTTGACCGTGAAGGGATTGAGCGTGGTCAAGTATTGGCAAAGCCAGGATCCGTTACACCTCATACACGTTTTAAAGCAGAAGCTTACATTTTGACAAAAGATGAAGGTGGGCGTCATACACCATTTTTCACGAATTATCGTCCTCAGTTTTACTTCCGTACGACGGATGTTACAGGTATTGTTACGCTTCCAGAAGGAACGGAAATGGTTATGCCAGGTGACAATGTTGCGATGGATGTTTCGTTGATCGTTCCGATAGCGATGGAAGAGAAACTTCGTTTTGCTATTCGTGAAGGTGGTCGTACTGTTGGTGCCGGTATCGTCTCTAAGATCATTGAATAAATAATGCTTGTTGAGTGCTTTGATTATTGAAGGCACTTTGTATAACAGGGAAATAAAGAGCATGAACAGTCAGAATATTCGCATTCGCTTGAAAGCGTTTGATCATAGAATTCTTGATACGTCGACGCGTGAGATTGTATCGACTGCTAAACGTACCGGTGCAAATGTCCGTGGTCCCATTCCGCTTCCGACGCGGATTGAGAAGTTTACGGTCAATCGTGGACCGCATATCGATAAGAAAAGTCGTGAGCAGTTTGAGATGCGAACACATAAGCGTCTTCTTGACATTGTTGATCCAACGCCGCAAACAGTGGATGCGCTTATGAAGCTCGATCTTTCTGCTGGTGTGGATGTAGAAATTAAGCTCTGAGGTTTGAGGACAGAAGGAACAGACCCGATGCGTTCAGGTGTAATAGCACAGAAGCTGGGCATGACCCGTATTTATAATGATGCTGGTGAGCATGTGCCGGTGACGGTACTTCGTTTGGAGAATTGTCAAGTCGTTGCTCAGCGTACAGTTGAAAAGAATGGTTATACTGCTGTTCAATTAGGTGTAGGCTTTGCTAAGGTTAAGAATACTTCACAAGCTCTTCGTGGACATTTTGCTAAGGCTTCTGTTGAGCCTAAAGCCAAAATAGCAGAGTTTCGTGTGAGTCCCGACAATCTTCTTGATGTTGGTACTGAGATTACAGTGGAACATTTTGTTCCAGGGCAAAGAGTTGATGTGACTGGTACCAGTATTGGTAAGGGGTTTGCTGGTGTTATGAAACGACATAACTTTGGTGGGCATCGTGCTTCTCATGGTAATTCGATTACACATCGTGCTCATGGTTCTACAGGGCAGTGCCAAGATCCTGGTAAAGTTTTTAAAGGTAAAAAAATGGCTGGCCATATGGGGCAAGTGCGTGTAACAACACAGAATATTGAAGTTATTTCCACTGATAGTGAGCGTGGTTTAATTTTAGTGCGTGGTGCTGTTTCTGGTTCTAAAGGTTCTTGGATTTTGATACGGGATGCTGTGAAGAAGCGTCTTCCTGATAATGCTCCAAAGCCTGCTGGTATTCGCCGTCTTGTGAAGGAGAAAGCGGAAATGGTTACTCCGGTGACGGAAACCTCTGAGGTTGAGGGAGCCTAATAATGGATCTTGTAATTAAAACTCTTGATGGTAATGAAGCTGGCAAATTAAAGGTTTCTGAAGCTATTTTTGATCTTGTTCCGCGTGAGGATATTTTGCAACGTGTTGTTCGTTGGCAGCTTGCACGTCGTCAGCAGGGAAGTCATCAATCCCAAGGTCGTTCTGATGTGTCGCGAACAGGGGCAAAAATGTTTAAACAGAAAGGAACTGGGCGTGCTCGACATTCATCTGCACGTGCACCGCAGTTTAGGGGTGGGGGTAAGGCACATGGACCGGTGGTTCGTAGCCATGCGCATGATCTTCCTAAAAAGATTCGTGCTCTTGGGTTACGTCTTGCTTTATCTGCAAAATTAAAAGCAAAAGATTTAATTATTGTGGATGAGTTGACTGTTAAGGATGCTAAAACGAAAATGCTTGTTTCTCATTTTTCTAAGCTTGGATTTAATAACGCTCTCTTGATTGATGGTAAAGAGATTGATATTAACTTTTTTCGTGCAGCCTCTAATATCCCTAATATTGACATTTTGCCTATTCAGGGAATTAATGTTTATGATATTTTGCGTCGCAGCAAACTTGTTTTATCAAAAGCAGCTGTTGAGGCTCTTGAGGAGCGTTTTAAATGACAGATCTTCGCCATTATGATATAATTATTAGTCCAGTTATTACTGAAAAGGCGACTATGATTTCTGAATATAATCAAGTTGCTTTTAATGTCGCGCCGAAAGCGACGAAGCCTGAGATTAAGGCTGCTATTGAAGCGCTTTTTAGCGTAAAAGTTAAAGCAGTTAACACGATAGTCCGTAAGGGTAAAGTGAAGCGTTTCAAAGGTATAGTTGGTCGGCAGAGTGATGTCAAAAAAGCGATCGTAACTCTGGCCAGTGGTCAGACTATCGACGTTTCGACAGGTCTTTAAGAGGCTCGGAGATAGGAATAATGGCACTTAAGCAGTTTAATCCAACGACACCTGGGCAGCGTCAGCTTGTTATTGTGGAACGTTCTTGTCTTTATAAGGGAAAACCTGTAAAGATGTTAACTGAAGGTTTGTCTTCAAAGGGTGGACGTAATAATCGCGGTCGTGTTACTGCTCGTTTTCAGGGTGGTGGACATAAACGTAGTTATCGGTTTGTCGACTTTAAGCGTCTTAAACGTGATGTTTCAGCAAAGGTTGAGCGTTTAGAATACGATCCTAATCGTACCGCTTTTATTGCTTTAATCCGCTATGAGGATGGGCAATTGAGTTATATTCTTGCACCACAGCGTCTTGGTGTTGGTGATTCTGTTATGGCTGGTTTAAGTGTGGATGTTAAACCAGGTAATGCTATGCCTCTTGCTAATATGCCTGTAGGTACAATTATTCATAATGTTGAGATGAAGCCAGGGAAAGGCGGACAGATTGCACGTTCAGCAGGTGCTTATGCGCAGTTGGTTGGACGAGATCATGGTATGGCTATTCTTCGTTTAAATTCTGGTGAGCAGCGTTTGGTTCCGAGTAGCTGTTTTGCAACTGTTGGCGCTGTTTCAAATCCTGATCATGGGAATATTAATGATGGTAAGGCGGGGCGGTCACGTTGGCGTGGTAAACGTCCACATGTTCGTGGTGTTGCTATGAACCCCGTTGATCATCCACACGGTGGTGGTGAAGGTCGTACATCGGGGGGGCGCCATCCAGTTTCTCCCTGGGGTAAACCTACGAAAGGTAAGCGTACGCGCTCCAATAAAGCCACTGATAAATTTATTATGCGTACGCGTCATCAACGCAAGAAATGAGAAAGGTAGTCTGAGGTGGTTCGTTCAGTGTGGAAAGGTCCGTTTGTTGACGGCTATCTTCTTGGTAAAGCAGAGAAGGTACGTGCAAGTGGGCGCAACGAAGTTATAAAAATATGGAGTCGTCGCTCTACTATTTTACCGCAATTTGTTGGTTTAACTTTTGGTGTTTACAACGGTAATAAGCATATTCCTGTTTCTGTTTCTGAAGAGATGGTTGGGCATAAGTTTGGTGAGTTCGCTCCTACCCGGACTTATTATGGTCATGGTGCCGATAAGAAAGCGAAGAGGAAGTAGGAATGGGAAAAGCTAAAGTTTCGCGCCAGCTTAAAGATAATGAAGCAAGAGCTGTCACGCGGACAATTCGTGTTAGTCCGCAGAAGCTTAATTTAGTTGCTGCAATGATTCGTGGTAAAAGAGTTAATGTAGCGCTCGCTGATTTGATGTTTTCACGCAAGCGAATTGCTGCTACTGTGAAAAAAACGCTTGAATCAGCAATTGCAAATGCAGAAAATAACCACGATCTTGATATTGATTCGCTTGTTGTGGCGGAAGCTTATGTTGGTAAGTCGATAGTGATGAAGCGCTTTCATGTTCGTGGTCGAGGGCGTGCTAGTAGAATTGAACGTCCATTTTCGCATCTTACTGTTATTGTTCGTGAAGTTACCGAAAAAGTGGAGGCCGCGTAATGGGGCAGAAGATCAATCCAATAGGACTTCGTCTTGGTGTTAATCGGACTTGGGACTCTCGTTGGTATGCTGATAGTGGTGAATATGGGCGCCTTCTTCATGAAGATTTGAAAATTCGTTCATATGTGCTTGAGGAACTTAAACAGGCGGCTATTTCTAAGGTTGTTATTGAGCGTCCTCATAAAAAGTGTCGTATTACAATTCATTCTGCACGTCCTGGTTTGATTATTGGTAAAAAGGGTGCTGATATCGAAAAGCTTCGTCGTAAGCTCTCAGAAATGACGGATGCTGAAACTTCATTGAATATTGTGGAGATTCGTAAACCGGAGATTGATGCGACAATTATTGCGCAATCAATTGCTCAACAGTTAGAGCGTCGTGTTGCTTTTCGTCGTGCAATGAAGCGTGCTGTTCAGTCTGCTATGCGTCTTGGTGCGGAAGGTATTCGTATCAATTGTTCTGGCCGTCTTGGTGGTGCTGAAATTGCTCGTATGGAATGGTATCGTGAAGGTCGTGTTCCACTTCATACCTTGCGTTCTGATGTTGATTACGGTACAGCAGAAGCTAAGACCGCTTATGGTATTTGTGGTATTAAGGTTTGGGTCTTTAAGGGTGAGATTCTTGAGCATGATCCGATGGCTTCAGAACGTCGTGCTACGGAAGCTGATCAATCTGGTTCTTCATCGAATCGTCGCCGCGAAAATGCTTAGTTTTTGAGATTGAACTAAAATTTGGAGTAGAGAACAATGTTGCAGCCAAAGCGCACAAAGTTCCGTAAACAGTTCAAAGGCCGTATTCACGGTTTTGCGAAGGGTGGTACGGATTTGAATTTCGGTGCCTACGGTTTGAAGGCTGTTGAGCCGGAGCGGGTTACTGCTCGTCAAATTGAAGCGGCGCGTCGTGCGATTACACGTTATATGAAGCGTTCTGGTCGTGTGTGGATTCGCATTTTTCCAGATCTTCCGGTTACATCTAAACCGACTGAAGTTCGTATGGGTAAAGGTAAGGGAAGTGTTGATTATTGGGCTGCACGTGTTGCTCCTGGGCGCGTCATGTTTGAGCTTGATGGAGTTCCGGAGGATGTTGCACGTGAAGCACTAAGATTGGGTGCTGCAAAGTTGCCTATAAAAACGCGTTTCATCCAGCGTATTGCTGAATAATGAGGTTATAAGCGATGAGAGCCACAGAATTACGGGCGCAAACGCTCGACCAAATGAAAGATGAATTGGCTAAGTTAAAGAAAGAGCAATTTAATTTGCGTTTTCAAAAAGCAACAGGTCAATTAGAAAAGACTGCGCGCGTTAGACAAGTTCGTCGTGATATTGCGCGTATTAAAACTTTTCTTCGTCAAAAGATAAGTGAAAGTAAGGTTTAAGGAAATAAGAGATGCCTAAACGCGTTTTGCAGGGTGTTGTTATTAGCGACAAAAGTGATAAGACTGTTGTTGTCAAAGTTGAACGCCGTTATTCTCATCCGCTTCTTAAGAAGACTGTTCGGCAGTCTAAAAATTATAAAGCGCATGACGAAAACAACCAATTCAAGATTGGGGATCAAGTTTCTATTCAGGAATCTAGACCAATTTCGAAAGATAAATGTTGGATTGTTGTAAAAGACAATGTAGCGTAATGAGTTAAGCTTATTGTTTTAGAATTTAACAGTGTGGTTATCATTGATAAATTTGAAGGCGATAACTTTATCGTTATTTGGCAGGCAAATCCGAGTGTGTAAAAGATTCAATCGGATATATGTGTTAAGAGAAGGTGGCCAGTCATGATTCAGATGCAAACAAACCTCGACGTTGCTGATAATTCTGGAGCGCGTCGTGTCATGTGCATCAAAGTGTTAGGCGGTTCAAAGCGGAAATATGCTTCGGTCGGTGACATTATTGTTGTTTCGGTTAAGGATGCAATTCCTCGTGGCCGTGTTAAAAAAGGTGATGTTATGAAAGCTGTTGTGGTTCGTACTGCTAAGGATATTCGTCGCGCAGATGGTAGTGTCATTCGTTTTGATAGTAATGCTGCGGTTTTAGTAGATAATAAAAAAGAGCCGATCGGTACTCGTATCTTTGGACCTGTTCCCCGTGAATTGCGTGGTAGGAATCATATGAAGATCATCTCGCTTGCTCCTGAAGTTCTGTAAGGAGTAAATGTTATGCAGAAGATTCGAAAAGGTGATAAAGTTGTTGTTTTGTCCGGTAAGGATAAAGGATGTAGTGGTGAAGTAATTAAGGTTAGTCCAAAAGAGAATAAGGCTTTTGTTCGTGGGATTAATATGATTAAACGTCATCAACGTCAAACGCAGAAGCAAGAAGCTGGAATTATTTCTAAAGAAGCTCCGATTCATCTGTCTAATTTGGCGATTGCTGATCCTAAAGATGGTAAGCCTACACGTGTAGGCTTTCGTATGAATGCAGATGGTAATAAAGTTCGTTTTGCCAAGCGTTCGGGAGAGTTGATTAATGGCTGAGGAAAGACAAATACCGCGTATGAAAGCGCATTATTTTGAAGTGATTCGTAAAGTGCTTCAAGAGAAGTTTAATTACAGAAATGCGATGCAAATTCCGCGGATTGATAAAGTTGTAATAAATATGGGGATAGGTGAAGCAACTGCTGATTCGAAGAAGCCTTCCTTTGCCGCTGAGGATTTAGGGCTAATAACGGGTCAGAAGGCTGTTGTTACGCGTGCGCGTAATTCTATTGCGACCTTTAAGGTTCGTGAAGGAATGCCTCTTGGGGCTAAAGTTACATTGCGTAAAGATCGTATGTTTGAGTTTTTAGATCGTCTTGTGACGATTGCTCTTCCGCGGGTTCGTGACTTTCGTGGTTTAAATCCAAAGAGTTTTGATGGTCGTGGCAATTTTGCTATGGGTATTAAAGAACACATTGTGTTTCCAGAAATCAACTATGATAAAGTTGATCAAATTTGGGGTATGGATATTATCGTTTGTACGACAGCAAAAACGGATGATGAAGCTCGTGAGTTATTGCGTGCTTTTAATTTTCCTTTTCGTTCGTAACGGCAAACGTAGTGAGGTGAAATTATGGCCAAAGTAAGTGCCGTTGAAAAAAATAAGCGTCGTGAGGTGATGGTAAAGCGCTATGCTGCCCGTCGTGCACGTTTGAAAGCAATAGTTATGGATCAGAAGGTTTCTCTTGAAGAACGTTTTAAAGCTTCTGTTCAGCTGGCAGAGTTGCCGCGTAATTCTTCGAAAGTTCGTATTCGTAATCGCTGTGAGGTTTCAGGTCGTCCGCGGGCTTATTATCGTAAATTAAAAATGTCGCGAATTGCGTTGCGTGAGCTTGGCTCTATTGGCTATATTCCTGGTATTGTAAAGTCTAGTTGGTAAGAGGAGATTATTTAATGTCTATGTCAGATCCTCTTGGTGATATGCTAACACGTATTCGTAATGCACTTGGTCGTAAAAAAGGTAAAGTAGTTACTCCAGCTTCGAAGCTTCGTGCGCACGTTCTTGATGTTCTTCAGTCGGAAGGTTATATTCGCGGATATAATCAAATTGATTTAGGTGATGGGAAAGCTGAGATTGAAATCGAATTGAAGTATTTTGAAGGGCTGGCTGCTATTCGTGAGATTTCACGTGTATCAAAGCCAGGGCGTCGTGTGTATGTTTCTGCTAAGTCACTTCCTCAGGTGGCAAATGGCCTTGGTATTTCGATTTTATCGACTCCTAAAGGTGTCATGGCAGATCATAAGGCGCGTGAACAGAATGTTGGTGGAGAACTCCTTTGTCGTGTTTTCTAAGTTATGTCAAGAAAACGGAAGAAAAAGTAGGTTAGAACAATGTCTCGTATTGGAAAGAAACCCATTTCAATTCCTTCTGGAGTTACTGCTACTGTTGAAGGTCAGCTGGTTAAGGCAAAAGGTCCAAAAGGTGAGCTGAGTTACGTCGTCAATGATGAAGTCTTAGTCAAACTTGAGGAAAATATCATATCAGTTATGCCGCGGGATCAGTCAAAAGATGCGCGTTCTAAATGGGGTATGTCGCGCTCAATGATTGAGAACATTTTTTGTGGTGTGAAAGATGGTTTTGAAAAGAGGTTGGAGATTAATGGGGTTGGTTATCGTGCTGCTTTGCAGGGTAAGGATGTTCAACTATCTCTGGGCTTTTCGCATGATGTGGTTTATAAAGTTCCGTCGGGTGTTACTGTGACTGTTCCTAAGCCAACGGAAATTGTTGTTTCTGGAATTGATAAACAGCAAGTTGGACAAGTTGCAGCGGAGATTCGTGAGTATCGTAGGCCTGAGCCTTATAAAGGTAAAGGTGTTAAGCATGCAGATGAACGTATCTTCCGTAAAGAAGGTAAAAAGAAATAAGGATTTTGTATTATGGTTTCATCTAAGGACATTATCCAACGTCGTGCAAGGCGTGTTCGTCGTAGAATTAAAATGGTTTCTCATGATCGTCCTCGGCTTAGTGTTTATCGTTCAAATCAGAACATTTATGCTCAAGTTATCGATGATTTGCGGGGATGTACACTTGTTTCAGCCTCTACTCTTGAAAGTGATTTGAAAAAATCGTTAAAGAGTGGTGCTGATAAAAAGGCGGCCTTTGCTGTTGGTAAGTTAATTGCTGAGCGTGCGAAGAAAGCGGGTGTTAATGAGGTGGTTTTTGATCGTGGAGCGTATGTGTACCATGGTCGCGTCAAAGCTTTAGCTGAAGCTGCTCGTGAAGGTGGTTTGAATTTCTAAAATTTCTTATTTATGAATGAGTAAGGAGAGTTTAGAGTATTTCGTTTAAGTTCTTCCAGTTTGATGAGGGACTTTGTTATCGTGCTTCCGGAAAAGAAAAAGGAATGAGGAATGGCACAAAAAGAACGTGGTGAGAGAGAAGAACGCGATAATGAATTTGTCGATAGGCTCGTTCATATCAATCGTGTTGCTAAAGTTGTAAAGGGTGGTCGGCGTTTTGGTTTTGCTGCTCTTGTTGTCGTTGGAGATCAAAAAGGGCGTGTGGGTTTTGGACATGGTAAAGCCCGTGAAGTTCCAGAAGCCGTTCGTAAAGCAACGGAATCTGCGAAACGTGGGATGATTTATGTTCCGCTTCGGTCTGGGCGTACATTGCATCATGATCTTGAAGGTCGTCACGGAGCTGGGCGTGTTTTGCTACGTTCGGCTTCTGCTGGTACTGGTATTATTGCTGGGGGACCGATGCGTGCTATTTTTGAAGCTCTTGGTATGCAGGATGTCGTTGCAAAATCACTAGGGTCGTCGAATCCTTATAACATGGTTCGTGCAACATTTGATGCATTGAAACATCAAATGCATCCTAGAGATATTGCTGCTCAACGTGGTATAAAGTATTCGACTTTGCAGGCGCGTCGTCGCCATTTAGTCGACCTAGAAGGGTAGTTTCTGAGATTATCAGAAAAGGAATTAGGAAATGGTTCAGAAAAAATCTCAGAGTGGTAAAACTGTGACGGTGGAACAAATTGGAAGCCCTATTCGAAACTCACAGATTCAGCGTGCAACCTTAAAGGGGCTTGGACTAAATAAAATGCGTCGTCGGCGCGTTTTAGATGATACACTTTGTGTGCGGGGTATGATTGCTCGGGTTCAGCATCTTGTTCGCGTTATAGATGAAGGTTAAGGGTTGCGGGAGTATTAGATATGAAACTCAATGAACTGCGTGATTGCGAAGGCGCAACAAAAAATCGTAAGCGTGTTGGGCGTGGTATTGGTTCCGGTACGGGTAAGACTGGTGGTCGTGGTGTAAAAGGGCAAAAGTCACGTTCTGGTGTTTCCCTTAATGGTTTTGAAGGTGGGCAAATGCCCATCTATCGTCGTTTGCCAAAACGTGGATTTAGGAATTTCTTTGCTAAAACCTACAATGAAGTTTCACTAGGACGTATTCAGTTGGCAGTTGATGCAGGTAAGTTGAATATTGAAAAGCCTGTTGATATGGTTTCTTTGAAAGAGGCTGGTATTATTCGTCGTGAAAAAGATGGGGTTCGTCTTCTTTCTGATGGTGATTTGAAGGCTAAGATTACCTTTCATGTTTCTGGTGCTTCACAAGCTGCTCGTGTTAAGATTGAAAAAGTGGGTGGTCAGGTTATTCTTCCTGATATTGCTCGATAATTTTTTAATATGAATAGAGACCTAAAGAAGAAGAGTATCTGTTTTGTGGGATCTTTTGTGGAGAATTGTTTAAGTTCTGCATTTGTTTGTGTATGCATATATGAATTTTAGGATTATACTTCTGTGATTTGAAGAACTGGAGTGTAAAGTGGAGACGTTTTATGGCATCAGCAGCAGAGCAATTTGCTTCCAATATAAATTTCGGCACCTTTTCGCGTGCAACTGAATTAAAGAAACGCATCTGGTTTACTCTGTTGGCGCTTCTTGTATATCGTTTTGGCACTTACATCTCTCTTCCAGGTATCAATATCGATGCTTTGCGGCAAACATTTGAACATCACGCGTCGGGTGTATTAGGACTCTTTAATATGTTTGCTGGAGGTGCCGTTGGGCGTATGGCTATTTTTGCGCTGGGTATCATGCCTTATATATCGGCATCTATTATTGTGCAATTGTTAACATCTATTATTCCTTCTTTGGAAACTCTTAAAAAAGAAGGGGATTTAGGTCGTAAGATTATCAATCAATATACGCGTTATGTAACAGTCGTATTGGCAATTCTACAAGCTTTTGGTATTGCGGTTGCGCTTGAAAGCGGTATAGGGTCGGGGCTTCAAATTGTTTTAGAACCAGGTCTTATGTTTCGTATTTCTTCTGTTATTACGCTTGTTGGCGGAACGATGTTTCTTATGTGGCTTGGCGAGCAAATTACGTCACGTGGTATTGGTAATGGGGTTTCTCTTATCATTTTTACAGGGATTGTAGCCAACTTTCCTTCTACTTTTGCTCAGCTTTTGACAGCTCATAGTCAGGCTGATTTATCAACTTTTCTTTTAATAGGAATCGTTCTTATTGCTGTTTTGGTTATTGGGCTTATTGTTTTTATAGAGCGTGCGCAACGGCGAATTCTTATCCAATATCCGAAGCGTCAGGTCGGTAATCAAATGTTTCAAGGAGATATGTCGCATCTTCCTTTAAAGTTGAATACTGCTGGCGTTATTCCACCTATTTTTGCTTCATCTTTATTATTATTACCTGCCACTATTAATAATTTTTCTGATAAAATGCCACAATGGGTTCAGGAGATTTCTTATGCTCTTGGTCATGGACAGCCACTTTATATGATTGTTTATGCATTTTTAATGGCGTTTTTTTGTTTTTTTTATACAGCTATTGTGTTTAATCCAAGTGATACTGCAGATCAGTTGAAAAAACATTCTGGTTTTATTCCAGGGATTCGTCCAGGTGAGCGTACAGCCGAATATATTGATTACGTTTTGACGCGTATTACTGTTGTGGGCGCTATTTATATTATCTTGGTTTGTTTGTTACCTGAATTTATGATATCTGCATTACAGGTTCCTTTTTATCTTGGGGGAACATCCTTGTTGATTGTTGTTACTGTTACACTTGATACGGTTGCTCAAATTCAGGGGCATCTTGTTGCCCACCAATATGAAGGGTTGATAAAAAAATCAAAACTTCGTGGAGGTAGAAGGAATCGATGAGAGTTATTCTTTTAGGTCCTCCTGGAGCGGGAAAAGGTACGCAAGCAAAAATGTTGACTGAGGAATATAACATTCCTCATTTATCAACAGGGGATATGTTGCGTGAGGTGATTGCCAAAGAAACGGAGATTGGTAAAAAAGCTAAAGCTATTATAAGTTCTGGTGCTTTGGTACCTGATAGTATTGTTAATCAAATCGTATCAGATCGGATTGATGAAGCTGATTGTGTAAACGGTTTTGTTTTGGATGGATATCCGCGAACTGTGGGGCAAGCAGAAGCGTTGCAACAGATACTGGATTCAAAAAATATGCGGCTTAATGCTGTTATTGAATTGTGTGTTGATGAAGACGTGTTGATTGAACGTATGAAGAAGCGCGTTGAGGAAACAATAGCGGCTGGTGGACAGGTTCGTTTAGATGACAATCCTGTTGCTTTTGCAAAAAGATTAGTAGAATATCGTGAAAAAACAGCTCCCTTATCAAAATTTTATTCAGAGAGGGGAATGTTGAAGGTTATTGATGGAATGATTGGTGTTGCTGAAGTGACACGTATGATTAGAGGGTTTCTTTCATGAGATTTTTTTTAGAAATGAATGAAAAGAGTTGACTTTTGAGATGAAATCTATCAAAAGTGAATCTAATTTATTTTAGTGAAATAATAGGATTCGGAAGAATTTTTTTCTGAGTCTATTTTTTTCTGTAAGGTATATCAGGTATTTTATAACAATTTGTCAAAATAACTAAGGAGAGTAGGCGTGGCTCGTATTGCTGGCGTCAATATCCCGACAAATAAGCGTGTAATTATTGCGCTTCAATATATCCACGGGATTGGACCAAAATTTGCTCAAGAAATTATTGAAAGAGTTGGCATTCCTTTGGGGCGTCGTGTGCATGAGCTTTCAGATGCTGAGGTGCTGCAGATTCGTGAGGCAATAGATCAGGGGTATCAAGTTGAAGGTGATCTTCGTCGTGAGGTTGCTATGAATGTTAAGCGTTTGATGGATCTTGGTTGTTATCGAGGATTGCGTCATCGCCGGTCTTTGCCTGTCCGAGGACAGCGTACACATACGAATGCCCGTACACGTAAAGGTCCGGCTAAGGCAATCGCCGGTAAGAAGAAATAAGGGCCTTTGTGGAAGGTTTTTTATATATTCTTTTTCTTGTTTGATTTTTTTGACAAGGAAAAAAGGTGGAGCTGCTGATGTTACGGCAGTGATGAGATCGTTGAAAGGGAAATTATGGCCAAGGAAGCCACACGTGTTCGTCGTCGCGAACGTAAAAATATTTCATCGGGTGTTGTGCATATTAATTCAACATTTAATAACACAATGATTACTATTACTGATGCTCAGGGTAATGCAATTGCTTGGTCATCTGCGGGAGCTCAGGGGTTTAAAGGTGCGCGTAAATCGACACCTTTTGCTGCTCAAGTTGCTGCGGAGGATTGTGCAAGAAAAGCGCAAGAGCATGGTATGCGTTCTTTGGAAGTTGAAGTTTGTGGACCTGGATCAGGGCGTGAATCTGCTCTACGAGCATTGCAATCTGTTGGTTTTGTCATTACTTCTATTCGTGATGTAACACCAATTCCTCATAATGGATGTCGTCCGCGGAAAAGGCGGCGTGTTTAATTGGGTGTTGTTTTTTGTTGTCGGAGATTTCTCTGATGTTCACATTGGTCGTTACGATTGAATGGTAACGGAACTAAAGAACGGGAATAAAAATATGATCCAGAAAAACTGGCAGGAACTTATTAAACCCAATAAGGTTGAATCATGTGCACATGATAATCCAAATATTATAAGTGTGATTGCTGAACCTCTTGAGCGTGGTTTTGGTTTAACGTTAGGAAATGCGCTTCGTCGCGTTTTGTTATCTTCGCTTCGTGGTGCTGCTATTACTGCTGTGCAGATTGACGGTGTCTTGCACGAATTTTCATCGATTCCAGGTGTGCGTGAGGATGTTACGGATATTATTCTGAATATAAAAGAAATTGCGCTTCGTATGGAAGAAGAAGGGCCTAAACGTGTCGTCGTTTATAAAGAGGGGCCTGGTGTCGTGAAAGCGGGAGATATCAGTACAGTTGGGGATATGGAAATTCTAAATCCAGATCATGTTATTTGTACTCTTGATGAAGAAGCTGAAATTCGTATGGAATTTATTGTCAACACAGGAAAGGGGTATGTTCCATCTGATCGTAATTGTGTTGATGATGCACGTATAGGGCTTATTCCAATTGATAGTCTTTATTCACCTATCCGTAAGGTATCTTATAAAGTAGAAAATACACGCGAAGGTCAAGTTCTCGATTATGATAAATTAACGCTCACGATTGAAACAAACGGTGCTGTTAATGGTGAGGATGCTGTTGCTTTTGCAGCACGCATTCTTCAGGATCAATTATCGTTATTTATTAACTTTGAAGAGCCACAGAAGGAGCCTGTTGAAGAGGCTGATTCTGAGCTTTCTTTTAATCCTGCACTTCTCAAAAAAGTGGATGAATTAGAACTTTCAGTTCGTTCGGCAAACTGTCTTAAGAATGATAATATTGTTTATATTGGTGATCTGATTCAAAAAACAGAATCTGAAATGCTTCGGACACCGAATTTTGGTCGCAAATCGTTGAATGAGATTAAAGAAGTTTTGGCGTGTATGGGTTTACATCTTGGGATGGAGATTCCTGCGTGGCCGCCTGAAAACATTGATGATCTTGCAAAACGTTATGAAGATCAATATTAAAATTAGAATTTAAGGAGAGGGCTTATGCGCCATAGTAAGTCAGGACGCAAGTTGAACCGTACTGCCAGTCACCGTAAAGCGATGTTTGCAAATATGGCAACTTCGTTGATCGAGCATGAGCAGATTGTGACAACACTTCCAAAGGCTAAGGAAATTCGTCCTATTGTTGAAAAACTCGTTACTCTTGGTAAGCGTGGTGGTTTGCATGCGCGTCGGCAAGCTATTGCAGCACTTCGTGATGCAGGAAAGGTTGCAAAATTATTTGATACGCTTGCGCCACGTTATGCATCACGCAACGGTGGGTATTTGCGTATTATGAAAGCGGGGTTTCGTACCGGTGATAATGCGCCCATGGCTGTTATAGAATTTGTTGATCGTGATGTTGAAGCGAAGGGTGCTGGGGATCGTGCTCGCATGGAAGCTTCTGAGAATGAAAAGGGAACATCTTCGTAGAGTTTTTTATTCTGTTGGATTTTTAAAGGCCGCCTTGTCTTGGGCGGTTTTTTTGTGAGCATTTTTAAGTTTGTTTTAGTTGAGAAATAGGTGCAGAGAGAAAATTATAGAATATTGAATTATCTTATTTTTATAATATTTATTGTTCAAATAGGTTGTTTTTATTCTCTATTATGAAATATTAATAGAGGTCCTTAATTTGCGGGGATACGTTTTTTTATTCTATTAATCTTCAACAGAATGTGCTGATTTTATAAGGAGTGGATTATGAGGTATTCTTTTTGGGTGCGGATTTTTTTTGCAATTATGATGCAGATATCATTTGATCATGTATATGCTCATGTTCCTCAAACACAAACAGAAATCACCCTTTCATTTGCTCCTTTAGTTAAAAAGACAGTTCCATCTGTTGTAAATATTTATGCAGCTCGACAAATTAGAGCTCGATCACCTTTTGAAGGCGATCCATTTTTTGAGCAATTTTTTGGTCGTTTTCAAAATAAATTTCCTGTTCGTAAGCAATCGTCATTAGGATCAGGGGTGATTGTTGATGCACGTGGTTTGATCGTTACAAATTACCACGTCATTAAAGATGCAAGCGAAATTAAAGTGGCTTTTTCTGATGGACGGGAGTTTGAGAGTAAGGTCGTGCTCAAAGATGAAGCAACTGATATTGCAATTCTTGAAGTTAAGGAAAAAGATGCTCAATTTCCGGTTCTTTCTTTGGGAAATTCTGATACTGTTGAAGTTGGTGATCTTGTTCTTGCTATTGGTAATCCCTTTGGTGTTGGTCAAACAGTTACAAGTGGTATTGTTTCAGCGCAAGCGCGTACACGTGTTGGGATTTCTGATTTTGACTTTTTTATTCAAACAGACGCAGCCATTAATCCAGGGAATTCTGGTGGCGCTTTAATTGATATGAAAGGTCAGTTAATCGGAATTAATACGGCTATTTATTCGCGTTCCGGTGGTTCTGTAGGGATTGGTTTTGCTATTCCAGTTAATCTTGTAAAAGTGATGCTTGATACTGTTAAACGCGGTGGAAAATATTTTGTGCCGCCTTATATTGGGGCTTCTTTTCAAAATGTTACAGCCGATATTGCTGGTGGTTTAGGTTTAGAACGTCCCTATGGTGCTCTGATTATTGAAGTTATCAAAGATAGTCCTGCTGAAAAAGCTGGATTGAAAGTAGGTGATGTTATTTTGAGTGTGCAGGGGGTACGCGTTGACAGTCCAGATAGTCTTGGTTATCGTTTGATGACAGCTGACGTTGAGCATAGTCTTGCCTTGGAATATTTACGAAGTGGAAAAACTTTAAAAACACAAATAACAGTTTCATCAATATCAGAAACTGCATTTTTAAAATCTGAAAAAATTACGGGTGACAGTCCTCTTGCTGGTGCTGAGGTGTTAGATTTAACACCGCAAAATAGTCGACGTTTTCATCTTCCTATATCTGCAAAAGGGGTTGTGATTACCAATCTTGAGGAAATGAGCAATGCAGCTGGAATTTTTCAGTCAGGAGATATTCTACGTGTTGTAAATGGCCATAAAATTCAAACAGTTCATCAGTTGAAAAAGGTTCTTATGCAAGGTCGCTCAAATATGTGGCAATTGGAATATGAACGTGATGGTATGTATATTCGCCAATTTATTCGTTGAGGTTTTTTTTTGAAGAAAGATTTTTTTACTTCGTCGTTTGATTTTCAAGTTAATAAAAATCAGCCACTTGCAGAAAGAATGCGCCCTTGTTCTCTCAATGATGTTGTGGGACAAAAGCATTTGATTGGAGAGGATGGTTTGCTTTCACGTATGGCGGCAACTGACTCAATTGGATCGATGATTTTTTGGGGACCTCCAGGGACGGGAAAAACGACCGTTGCACGTTTGTTAGCCCTTGAAACAAATTTCGCGTTTGAACAGGTTTCTGCTATTTTTACAGGAGTTTCTGAACTTAAAAAGATTTTTGAAGTTGCGCAGAGGCGTTTTATATCTGGGGATAAAACACTTCTCTTTGTTGATGAAATTCATCGCTTTAATCGTGCACAGCAGGATAGTTTTCTTTCTGTGATGGAAGAGGGTACTGTGGTACTTATAGGTGCAACAACCGAAAATCCTTCTTTTGAACTGAATGCTGCCCTTCTTTCGCGTGCACGTGTTTTAACATTTCTTTCTCATGATCATGAAAGTTTGGACATGCTTTTGAGGCGTGCTGAAGAAGTGGAGGGAAAAACTCTTCCCTTGGATAATGATGCCAGAGACGTTTTGATAGAGATGTCTGATGGTGATGCGCGGGTTGCGTTAACATTGGCAGAGGAAGTTTGGTCTATTGCGCCATTGGGAGAGATTCTTGATGTTGTTGCTTTGCAAAAAGTTATTCAGCGTCGTGCGCCTATTTATGATAAAGGACGAGATGGGCATTATAATCTCATTTCAGCGTTGCATAAATCCGTTCGTGGATCTGATCCTGATGCTGCGCTTTATTATTTGGCACGTATGTTGGATGCTGGTGAAGATCCTCTCTATATTGGGCGAAGATTGGTTCGTATGGCCGTTGAAGATGTTGGTTTGGCGGATCCTCAAGCTCTTGTCATTTGTAATGCAGCAAAAGATGCCTATGATTATTTAGGATCACCAGAAGGAGAGTTGGCCTTGGCGCAAGCATGTCTTTATGTTGCAACTGCGCCAAAGTCAAATGCAGCATATCTTGCGTATAAAGCAGCACTGCGTTGTGCACGCAAAAATGGCTCTTTACCACCTCCTAAGCATATTCTTAATGCTCCTACGAAATTTATGAAGGAAGAAGGGTATGGAAGTGGTTATTGTTATGACCATGATGAACCAGATGCTTTTTCAGGACAAGAATATTTTCCCGAAAAACTTGGACGTCAGAGTTATTATAAACCAGTTGAGCGTGGTTTTGAGCGTGAAATTGTGAAACGTCTTGAGTGGTGGCAACAGTTGCGCAAAAAACGTAAAGATCAAAATAAAATTTGAGTTGAAATACGTTTTTTATTGATCTCTTATGTTATTGTATGAGAAATTTAGCTTATATTTTAAACAATTTATTGCATTGCTTGTAGAGATTTTTTTGATATCTTCAAAAGTGCATATTTTTTCAAATTTAAATATATCATTCAACTTTTAAGCTGCTTTATTTTTTTTTGGTTTTATTAAATAATATATTGACTTATAATGATAATTGACTGTTTCGTAAGTTGAATGAAAGTTTCAAATACCGTAAATTTCTCTCATCCCAAGTCTGTTATTTGTTGAAGCAATCAAGTTATTCGCTTGCATGCTACAAGCAGGATTAGCGTGTGATAAAAACTGTACAAGAAAAGACTAAAAATCCCTCTTATGAATTGTCTCAAGTGCCGAAAGCTGTTGCAATATTGGAGGATGATAAATAGTGTGATGGTGCCGGCTTGCTCCTTCTATAGAGTAAAGATGGTGGTGCCTAAAGGGTTTTGCAGTATACCACATTCATAGGTGTTGTCACAAAATGAGCTTGGAAGTTTTGAGAGATGTTTCTTAAATCAAGTGCATGAATATGCAACACAATAGCGTTTTGTTCTTCGATGCAATAGGGTATGAGGTTGATTGATGATGCGTTTTTTGTGTGATCAATAGCGGGAGAATTCTTAGTCTCTCAAGTATTTAATCAAAGGGATAAGCAGAAGGGTTGTAGAACATTGTGTTTAAAATTAAATTGTTCCTTTTCTAGAGAGATATAAATATGTTAACTATGCTCCCATAGAGATATTACTTTATTGGAGTTTATTATGTGTCATAAGATAAGCAATGCCAATTCTTTATTGTGATGGTCATGAATGTTTATGGACATAATGTGGAGATAGGAATGGAAATAGTCTGTGAAACTCTAAACTCAAACCTTTAGTTAAATTAAAAGTACAGTGTACACTAAAGTTTTAGGTTATTATGAATTCGGTCAAGGATATAATCGTGGATAAAACAAAAGCTCTCGATGCTGCTCTCTCACAAATTGAACGTTCTTTTGGTAAAGGCTCGATTATGCGTCTTGGGCAAAAAGAGCAGGTTGTTGAAATTGAAACAATTCCAACAGGGTCGTTATCCTTGGATATTGCTTTAGGGATTGGTGGATTACCGAAGGGGCGTATTGTTGAGATTTATGGACCAGAAAGTTCTGGGAAAACAACATTGGCTCTCCATGCTATTGCTGAGGCACAGAAAGGTGGTGGGATTTGTGCTTTTATTGATGCAGAGCATGCGCTTGATCCTATTTATGCGCGTAAGCTTGGTGTTGATTTAGAAAACTTGTTCATTTCTCAGCCAGATACCGGTGAACAGGCATTGGAAATTACAGAAACGTTGGTTCGTTCTGGTGCCGTTGATGTGCTTGTTGTGGATTCTGTCGCAGCTTTAACACCGCGAGCAGAAATTGACGGTGAAATGGGTGATGCTTTGCCCGGATTGCAAGCTCGGTTAATGAGTAAAGCGTTACGAAAATTAACCGCAGCAATTTTTCGCTCTAACTGTATGGTTGTTTTTATTAATCAAATTCGCATGAAAATTGGTGTGATGTTTGGTTCTCCTGAAACGACAACGGGTGGAAACGCTTTAAAGTTTTATGCTTCTGTTCGTTTAGATATTCGTCGCATTGGATCCATTAAAGATAGGGATTCAATCGTTGGTAATCAGACGCGCGTTAAAGTGGTGAAAAATAAATTGGCACCTCCATTCAAACAGGTTGAGTTTGATATTATTTATGGTGAAGGTATTTCCAAAGTAGGTGAATTGATTGATTTGGGTGTCAAGGTTGGTGTTGTGGAAAAATCTGGTGCATGGTTTTCTTATAATTCTCAGCGTTTAGGGCAGGGGCGTGAGAATGCAAAGCAGTTTTTACGTGAACATGTGGAAATAGCTACAGAGATTGAAGCAGCTTTGCGCCAAAATGCTGGTTTGATTGCGATTGAATTGTTAGAAAATGCAGGGTCAGAAAATATAGAAAGTGATGAAGCCATTTGATGGGGCGTTTTTTCGTCTATAATTTTTTTTCTTTAAGATTTTTCTGTTTTTTTGTTTGAGTTTTTAAATACGCAGTCATTTTTTTCTCAATTTTTTAAAACAAATATTCCATTTTTGATTAAATTGACTCCATGCGTGGCGAAGAGGATTTAATGAGGGGGGATTTTTCTTTTATGGTTTTGTGCTGTATTGAGCAGGTGTCAACATGAATAGTGTTAATAATATTCGGTCAACATTTTTGGATTATTTTCATCGTAATGGGCATAAAGTTCTTTCTTCTAGTCCGCTTGTTCCGCGGAATGATCCTACACTTATGTTTACAAATGCAGGGATGGTGCAGTTTAAAAATGTTTTTACTGGACTTGAACAACCTTCTTATACGCAGGCAACAACGGCACAAAAATGTGTTCGTGCGGGTGGAAAGCATAATGATCTTGATAATGTTGGTTATACGGCGCGCCATCATACATTTTTTGAAATGTTGGGTAATTTTTCTTTCGGTGATTATTTCAAAGAAGAAGCCATTTTTTTATCATGGAATCTTTTAACAAAGGAATTTTGCCTGCCAAAAGATAAATTGTTGGTGACAGTTTATCAGAGTGATGATGTTGCTGCTGAACTGTGGCGTAAAATTTCAGGTCTTCCAGATGAAAAAATTGTTCGTATTGCGACGGCTGATAATTTTTGGTCGATGGGAGAAACAGGACCTTGTGGGCCTTGTTCGGAGATTTTTTATGATCATGGTGATGAAATATGGGGCGGTCCTCCTGGAAGTGCTAATGAAGATGGGGATCGCTTTATTGAGATTTGGAATCTTGTTTTTATGCAGTATGAGCAAGTTTCCAAGGAAGAACGTGTTAACTTACCTCACCCTTCTATTGATACAGGCATGGGATTAGAGCGTATTGCTGCTGTTTTACAGGGCGTTCATGATAATTATGATATTGATCTTTTTCGTGCATTAATTGCTGCATCAGAAGAAATTACAGGGATTGAGGCAAAGGGTGATTTTATTGCCAGCCATCGTGTCATTGCTGATCATCTTCGCTCATCTGCATTTTTGATTGCTGATGGTGTGCTTCCTTCTAATGAAGGAAGAGGATATGTTTTACGTCGTATTATGCGTCGTGCTATGCGTCATGCGCATCTTCTTGGTGCTAAAGAGCCCTTAATGTGGCGACTTTTACCTGCTTTAATTCGCGAAATGGGACAAGCTTATCCTGAGTTGACACGTGCTGAATCTTTGATTTCAGAAACTTTAAGGTTAGAAGAAATACGTTTTCGTAAAACGCTTGAACGAGGACTTGGTTTGTTGAACGAAGCAAGTACCGATCTTAAAGAAGGGGACTATTTGAATGGTGAAGTTGCTTTCAAGCTCTATGATACCTATGGTTTTCCGCTTGATTTGACGCAAGATGTTCTTCGTCGTCGCGGAATATCTGTTGACGTTGGTGCTTTTGATAAAGCGATGGAACGCCAAAAAGAGGAGGCACGTGCCAATTGGTCTGGTTCTGGAGAAGCTGGAACAGAGAAAATCTGGTTTTCTGTTCGTGATCAAGTGGGGGCCACAGAGTTTTTAGGTTATGAAACTGAGACAGCGAAAGGTATTCTTACAGCTCTTGTATGTGATGGTAAAATTGTTGATCATATTTCTTCAGATCAGAAAGCTATGCTTGTTGTTAATCAGACACCTTTTTATGGTGAATCTGGTGGGCAAATTGGTGATAGCGGTATCATTTCTGGTGAAAATTTTATTTTTAAGGTGCATGATACCCAAAGAAAGGGTGATGGTGTTTTTATCCATATTGGGGAGGTGAAATCTGGTCAGGCATCGAGGTCTGATTGTGTAGAATTAACGGTTGATATTGTTCGTCGTAAGAAAATTCGTGCGAATCACTCTGCTACTCATTTGTTACACGAAGCTTTACGCCAAACATTGGGGGACCATGTTACACAAAAGGGTTCTCTTGTATCGCCAGATCGGTTGCGTTTTGATTTTTCCCATCCAAAATCCGTTTCACCAAAAGAGTTGAAAAAAATAGAAGATTTAGCCAATGAGATTATTTTGCAAAATAGTAAAGTAATAACGCGCCTCATGGCTGTAGATGAGGCCATTTCTGAAGGAGCCATGGCATTGTTTGGTGAAAAATATGGTGATGAAGTTCGCGTTGTTTCTATGGGGGAGCCACTTGAACAGGAAAGATTAAAAAAGCGTTGGTCAATTGAGCTTTGTGGAGGGACACATGTGGAGCGAACAGGTGATATTGGTTTAATTCATATTGTTTCTGAAAGTTCTGTTTCAGCTGGAGTGCGGCGTATTGAAGCTTTAACAGGCAAAGAAGCACGTCTTTATCTTAGCCGCCAAGATGAACGTATTCATGAAATCGCTGATCTTTTAAAAACTTCTTCTGCTGGTGTGGAAGAACGGGTGCGAATTTTGCTTGATGATCGTCGTAAACTTGAAAAAGAATTGAATGATGTACGCAAGAAAATGATGTTGAGTGGTGGAATAACAGAAAGGAGCCAAGATGATATTATCATCATCAATGGGTTTTCTTTTACCGGACGCGTTGTTAAAAATATTTTACCACGGGATCTTAAGGCGCTCGTCGATTCTGAGAAAAAACAAATTGGATCTGGAGTGGTTGCTTTTATTAGTGTCTCGGAGGATGGAAAAGGGAGTGCTGTTGTCGGTGTTACGGATGATTTAACGGATAAGTTAAATGCTGTAGATCTCGTTCGTATTCTTTCAGCGATGCTTGGTGGTAAAGGTGGAGGTGGCCGTTCTGATATGGCGCAGGCTGGTGGTCCTGAGGGGAACAAAGCTGATGAGGCATTTGCGGCACTAAAAGATTTTCTTGAAAAAAATTAAATGAAATCATTCTGCATAGGTATTTTTCACATTGTTATATTTGGTTGGCATCTATGTATCATGAATATCTGTCTGGTGTATTTCTGAAATGCAGATACAGCGTAATTGGGGAAAATATAATTGTTAAAGATAAAAACAGTGTTTGTCTTTATCACCACTTTATCATTTGGCTTTATAGCTTCCAAGCGTTTCAGGAGTTACCTTTTTAAGATAAGATAGATTATGCAGCACTTCATGCTTTACTGTGTATTCTTTTACTAGGAAGACTAGTTATTGTGTTGCTCTTATAGATTTTTTGAAGAAACATCTCTTTTTATGAAAGGAAAAATACAAGATTTATTGCATACGATTATCCTTATAAAGTTATAAGCTATCATTATTCGATTAGTTTTCAAATGAATAAAATTTCTTTCCTTGAAAAGGCTTATAAAAGAGTTGTTGTATCTTAGAGCTATTATTTTCATTTTGCTTGTTATGTACAAGAAAACAGTTTTTTGGTTTATTATTAAAAGGTTTGGAAAAGAATATTCTCCTATCTTTATAAATCTTTATTTCAATTTATAAAGTAATGAATTATCAATATAAATCAAATGAATATCACATAAATCTAAAGATTTAGATTAACATCTAATTTATTTATGATAAAATTGCTTTAATATATTGAATTATAATGATAATTTATCGTTTTATCTTTTGAATAAGAGCTACGAATATTCGTAGGATTTTATTATTTCAAATTCTGTGTATGTTAAATTAATCAAAACCACTCACGAATGTCGTTGTGAAATGGGCTTAAGAGCATTGAGAAATGTTTCTTAAAAAAAGTTATATGAATGTGCAAAACAATGATGTTCTGTTCTTTATGAGAGGACTATAAAGAAAGTGATAAACAAAAGTGCAACGCAATACATAATATTCATTATTTAAAAGATATTACTTTAGTTCGTTTTGAAATTCGTAAAGCTGAGTGAAAGGAAGACGGTAAAACTGGAAATTGTTTTTACCTTTACATCTTTACATTTTCCCTAAATGAGAATGTATACTCGTCAGTATGCACAGATATAGGAAAATATTTTTGTTCTAATCTAGTAAAATTGCAATAGCAGAGAAAATACTAAACTGTTTTAATATTTTTCTTAAATACCTAAAATGGATTGTGGCATTTTTAGAAATCTTTTTACTTGTATCATATATAAGCACTCTATATTGTATTGAAGAGGCATTTTTTGCATAAGATCTATGAAGAGTATCGTTTTTATGAAGCTATGGCTTCATGTAAGGGAATAACATTTTCTCCTTCTCTTTCTGGTGGTTTGATTGTTAAACCACTTGCCTTTAAAAAATTAGAGAAACGTCCCCCTTTATCGATCAATTCTTGAAAGTTTCCTTTTTCCATTAAGTGACCATGATCCAGAAAGAGTATCACATCAGCATTGCGTACTGTTGAGAGGCGATGTGCTATAATAAAAGTAGTGCGGTTATGGCTTATGCAATCGAGAGCATCTTTGACACGTGCCTCTGTTTCAACATCAAGAGCGCTTGTTGCTTCATCTAGAATGAGAATAGGGGCATTTTTTAAAACAGCGCGTGCAATTGCTAGTCGCTGTTTTTCTCCACCTGATAATTGAGATCCTCGTTCGCCCACCATTGTGTTATAACAATCAGCTTTTTTTAGAATAAAATCGTGAGCTTCTGCTATTTTTGCTGCTTCATAAAGTTCTTCATTCGTTGCGCTCGCTTTTCCTATTGAAATATTGTCATGAATAGTACGGTTGAAAAGACCCGAGTCTTGAAATACTGTTGCTAGAGATTTGCGTAAAGATTCGCGATTGATTGAGCATATATTTATTCCATCAATGGAGATATGCCCAAGGGTAGGGTCGTATACGCGCTGCAACAGATTGATCAATGTTGTTTTTCCAGCCCCTGTTGGTCCTACAATCGCAACAGTTTGTCCTGCTTTAACCTCAAAGGAAATATCAAAAACACCTTGAGAAGAATTTGGGAATTGATAGGTCACGTGATGAAATTGTATGGCGCCTTTAACATTTTGGAGGGAAGGAAGATTTTGTGGTTCGTTGATATGAAAGGTTGAGTCTTCCATTTCAAAAAATTCTTGCAGTTTTGCTTGTGAGGATATTGCACAATTAATAAAATTGCTCATTTGGTCTAGGCGGCTAATCATGAGTTGTGCAAATCCAACAAAAGCAACGACTTCACCTACTCGTAATTGATCTTTTGCAACAAAAAAAGCTCCAAGGAGAAGAACACAAACGATTGAAATTGTTGAAGCCATTCGATTTAAGCCACTGGCGAGCGCCCACCAATTGAGAACAGGATTTTGTGCTTTAAGAAGAGCATTTGTATGTTGATGCAGTATGGAAGTTTCTTCTTTTATTCGGTTATAACTTTGTACAATGGAAACATTAGAGATTGAATCACTGACATGTTTAAAAAGGTTATGATGATAGCATTCTACAGCGGCTTGTCCGTCTTTTGTTTTTCGCATCACTAAACGTGCAATTAATACATAAATGATGGCAAGCACAACCAAGACTATTGAAAGACGCCAATTCATATTAAACGCGATGGGGATGAGAACCAATAAGGCGACAAGCGTTGAGAGGTGTTGGCGCATAAAATCAAGCCATATGGTTGACATGGAATCTATTGCGCGCAAAAGTGTATGGAGTGCGTTGGAAGTTCCACGTTGTTGATGCCAAATTAAAGGCATGGCAATGATACGTTCGAAAGATTCCGTTAAAACCGTTAAGCGGCGTCTATGGGCTAAGCGGTCAGCACCGCGAGCAACAAGGACATAAGCAATAATATGTGAAAGTCCAAAACAAACCCAAATGGCAAGAGTAGGGATGATAGCTGTTTTGTCTGTAATAGAATCAATAACTTGTCCAAATAAAATAGGTTCTGCAATAGTGATAATAGCTAATATAACATTAGCGGTACAGATTAAAAGGGATGCATTTTTTTCTCTATTTAGGTAAGTGAGAACACGTGCATAGGTTTTGAATAAGGACACGGTTAATTATCTCCATTCGCTATTAAGCGTAAAGGCTGTTGATTTTTACAACGCTTAGTTTTTAGCTAATAAAATTTGGACGTTAAGAAAAGGAAATTTTGGATACTAACTGTAATATGGTGTGATAAAACCAACTAAAATATGAATTTTTGTGTTTATAAAGGCGCAAAAATAGATCAATAAAATTATCAGGTAAGGGAATTTTCATGGCAGGCATAGAAATAAAAAAAGTTGAGGCAGATGAAAATGGAATGCGCTTAGATCGCTGGTTTAAAGTGCATTATCCAGGACTTGGTTTTGGAGCTTTGCAAAAATTGTTGCGTTCTGGTCAGATACGGGTTGATAGTGGACGTGTTAAAGCCGATACGCGTCTTTGTATAGGGCAAGCTGTTCGTATTCCACCTCTCCCTATTAATGACAAGGAGAGTCTTTCAATAACGGATAAAACACTTCGTGGGCAGGATGATGGGACCGTTTTGAAAAAAATGCTGCTTTATGAAGATCCAAAGGTATTTGTTTTTAATAAACCAGCTGGGTTGGCTGTACAAGGAGGCTCTGGTTTAACACGTCATATGGATAGTATGCTTGAGGTATGGCGCAATAAAAAAGGTGAAAAGCCGCGTTTGGTTCATCGTCTTGATCGTGAGACGTCGGGTGTGCTTATTGTTGCGCGATCAAGGGGAGCTGCTCAGTCCTTAACTGCTGCTTTTAGAGCGCGAGAAACAAAAAAGACTTATTGGGCGTTGGTTCGGGGCGTGCCTAAAAAAAAGCAGGACAAAATTTCAACGTGGATGGTTAAGGAAATGACTGCACAAGGTGACAAAATGCGTGTTTGTGAACATGGGGAGCCAGATTCACATCATGCGGTTTCTTACTATCGCGTTTTAGATACGCGAGGGCGGGCTCTTTCGTGGCTTGAAATGGAACCCTATACAGGGAGAACACATCAGCTTCGTGTGCATGCAGCCCATATGGATCATCCTATCATTGGCGATACAAAGTATTTTTTTTCTGATAGTAATTGGACATTACCAGGAGGAATTCAAAATCGTCTTCATCTTCATGCACGTCGTATTCGTATTCCGCATCCTTCAGGAGGAATATTGGACATTGTTGCACCTTTACCACCTCATATGGTCCAAAGTTTTAATCTTTTATCTTTTAATGAGAGTGATGCTGAAACCGACTAAACAAACTTCATTTGTTCTTTTTGATTGATACAAATTTTATCTATAAATTTGATAAGATGAATAGGGCATCATTTGAAGAAAGTTTTTGATAAGTCAATAGCTATGAGAAAATTGTGTTTTTGAGTGATGAAATTTTCGAATATCATGGCTTTCTTTCTACAGCTCTTTATCCATATTGATTGTATTGTTATTTGGGATATGATGTATCGTTTAATAATCTGAGTTTATGAAGCTGCTCCTTTGAATTATCTACAGAGGTCATATATTGGGGAGGCGTGTCTGTTGAGGGAGATGAGTTAGATAAAATCTGAAAGATATTTACTAAAATAGTGAAAGCAATTTTAGTTTTTTCATGGGGAATAATGGAGGCATTTTATAGTAATGCTGAGGGAAAGTAGCCTCTCAAAAAATTCCTATTGTCAAGGATTTTTGTTTTGTTATCAATGTGGTTTGATATGCTTATAGTATAGATTTATGCTTTGTATCTTTGCTTACACAATGAAGCCTTCTTACCAAAGCTCTCCTTTCAATGACCAATTATTTTTCTACTTACTTAGTTTATCCAAAAGATTATCTTTCATAAAAGAAGAAATAAGTTTTTAGTATCTTAATGCTTCATTGAAGTGAACTCATCACATTGAAAAAATATCTAGACAAAAAATTGGAGATAAAACGTCAGGCGCGTTTTATTGCTCTAAGGAGGGCTTGAACACTTTTGTTTTTTCTAGTGAACAAAAACAGATATTTATTATGGAAACATTCAAAGGGGGGATAAGTTGAAATGAGGAGTGACTGATGGGATCATTATTGATTGACGTTAATAACGTCTCAAAAATATATCGCAACATTGACAGAGGAATTGGTTTTAAAAACAAGGTCTTTTCTCTCTTCAAGCCGGTTTATACAAATCATCATGTGTTAAAAGATATGAGTTTCACCCTCTTTTCAGGGCAATCGTTAGCAATTCTTGGCCCTAACGGAGCGGGTAAATCGACACTGATTAAAATACTTTCTGGTATACAATACGCTGATGAGGGATGTGTTAAAGTCCTTGGTGTTGATCCTTATAAAGCGAAGAAAAATCTGTTCAAGTCTTTGGGTGTGGTCTTTGGTCATAAGAATTGTTTATGGTGGGATTTGCCCTTACGCTACAGTCTGGATATGGTTCAACCATTATATGGTCTTGAACGCGCCTCTTTTACCCGTGATCTTAAAGAGATCGCTGAGTTACTGGGTCTTGAGCATATTATGGATAAGCCAGTGCGGATGCTTAGTCTGGGTGAGAGAGTGAAAAGTGAATTGGCATTTAATCTCTCCTTTAGACCTAAACTGTTGTTTCTCGATGAGCCAAGTATTGGTCTTGATCTTACATCTAAGCATGAAATCAGGGAGCTTCTTAAAAAACTGAAAAGGGAGCGTGGCACTGGGTATATCATCACAAGTCATGATATGGGAGATATTGATGGATACGTTGATGATATTATTCTCTTGCATAAAGGAAAGAAACAGTTTCATGGTAATCTTCACGCGCTTAAAAATGTCATTCCTTCTTTGGTGAGAATAACGTTTTTTTGTGAACACATGGCTGTACCTTCAGCTGTTGTAGAAAAAATTGATGAGATTGCGTTGAAATTATCTACTTCTTTAAAAGATAAGCACTTTAACGCTGAAGAATGCTCGCTGGAGGTTTCGCTGCCCCGTGAGGATTTTGCGCGTTTTGTACGCGAAATTACAACCAAATTGAACTGTACGTTCTCTGTATCCACTCCCTCGCTTGAAGAGATGCTCCGTGTTAAATTTAAAGAATTTATCTAACCACTGCTTTGGTATGTTTCTTTTTGCCAAGAATGGATTACTCACTGTTCTAAGTGATAGAGCAATGTTTTTTACCGATATTATCATTGGGACACTTTCGCCATTTGTTATTCAACTTCTATTATGGAATGCACTTTTCTCTGATACGGGCAACACCATAAATGGCTTTAGCTTTTATGATATGATGTATTATTATGCTTTTGCTTTAGTCCTAGGTCACTTAAATAATGGTTATAATGTGATTAAGTTTTTCTCTCATCATGTTAAAGAAGGCCAATTAGAAGTATATCTTACAAAGCCCTTTAGTTATATGACACAAATGCTTTTTACTTTTTTAGGGGAGAGTGTATTATATAGCATCCCATTATTGGCTCTTTTTATTGTTAAGCTTGTTTTATTCTATGAAAATATTCTGGGATTGGTCATCGCTTTTCTGTTCTTTTTTCTGGTTGTTATTCTATCACAATTGCTTTGTTTTTTAATCTCTTTTGGAATTGCTTTATTAAGCTTTTGGGTGATTGAGTACAATATATTACTCTCTTTTAGTATTCTTAGTTCAGCGCTTCTTGGGGGTGTTCTTTTACCACCATCTTTTTGGCCGGTGTGGCTTATTCCGCTTATGCAATTTAATCCTTATCGTTTCATGATATCCGCTCCTGCCGAGTTTTTCGCGACGCAAAATTTAGCGTTGTTTCAGCAGTTTATTTTCGGAAGTTTTACTTATATTTTGTGTTTTTTATTCTTAATTTATATCGCTTGGAATAAAGGGATGAAAGCATATAATGGAGCAGGTGGTTGAGATGAAAATCATCCTTCATTTTATCAGTCTGAATATCCGCCGACAGATTGTTTATGGTAAGAATTTGGCTGGGGAGTTTATTCTTTCTCTATGCTATTATTTTATTCAATTCATATTTATTGATAGAATATCTTCTTTTTCAGGAAAGATCGGTAACTATAGCAGAGATGAAATCCATTTTATCTTTGTTGTCTTTGTTTTACTTGGAATATTTTTGAATATTTTTACTAATTCTATTGAAACGTTTTTTGAAAAAGTAGCGGATGGTAAAATTGAACCATACTTGATAAAGCCCGTTTCAATCTGGTTGTTGATGTTATTTGGTTGGTGTAAACCTCTTAATCTGATCAAGCTCTTTGTTCTTTATGTTAGTGCCTATTTATTTGTATCATTACCGAATATATCCGGTCTTAAGCTAAGATGGATCTCTTTTATTGTTGCAATATTTTGTGTTTTTATCGTCAATATTTGTTTTTTCATGATGTTTAATTTTGTAACATTTATTATTAGCCGTAAGATGCCTGTCGAATATTTTCATGAAATGATTTACGAGCTTTCATTTGTACCAATAGGAATTTATCCTTTAAGCATCGTAAAATGGCTTTTGTTTATGCTTCCTATGGCTTTTTCTGCTTCCTTGCCTGTGTCATTGTTGCTTGGTAAAGGCGAATGGAATATTGGATATCTTCTGTTGAGCGCTTTTCTTTCCATGGTCATGACTTTCATAAGTTATAAGAAAACAATGCGTAAATTTAATGGATTAGGGGGATGAGATGAAAGTCAGCATGATTATAAAAATAAAAAATTGAGTGAAAATTCTATCGTACTGTAAAATATCGTTATTTATGCTGGCGGTATAGGGTATGTAAAATTTACACATGAGGATTTTTATTAGACATATTCATGCATAAAATCGGTTGTATTTCTATAGCTATGAGCAAAGAATTTACAACAGAAATCATAGAGTTAAATTTCTTGGTTTTAGATCAGTTTTAGTTTGAGTTTGGATGGCTGCTTGATGACACAAGCCAATTGTAAGATGGTGTACAATATTAGTAGTGCTTTCTCCTCCGAGCAAAATTTACTTTTGTTGCGTTTATAGTGCTAAAAAACTGTCAAAGATGGGTAATTTTTATATGTGCAGAATGTGGTTATTCGTGCGGATTTTGTTGGTGCATTCAATATATTATTACGTGGATGAGTTTTTGCTTAAACAATAAGAAAATTGACAGAATAAAGCTTTTAAGTTGCCCGATAGAAAGCTAAGAGCTTCGCCAAACAACATGATAGCAATTATCAAGACAACAATCACATAGAGATTTTTCAGCATGCTGAGCAGTCAAAATTCAGTTAATAATTGCTTGGAAATAAAAGGATTCACCAATCCAAGCAGGCAAAAACGATGGCAACGCAACTGAGTTCAATAACATAATTAAATATATACAATATAAACATAATATATTTATATTATTTTAAAAAGTAATTAAATAAGATATTATTTTTTAAAAAATTATTTTCTATTTTTTTAATATTAATAAGCTCATTTTTAAATTTTTCTTAACAATGATAAGAGAAAAATAGAGTTTTACATCCTCTTTACAATAAATAAAAATGATACTTTAATCTGGTTTTGCTCTCTAAGCTTAGAGCTATACAAATGTTATTGCTTATCATTAATAAAACTAATGTGATTGATGGCGTAGAGATTACAAAGGGCTAATTTTTTTTGCATGTAATTCATATCTTTTACAAGACTTTAAAAATAACACAGAAAAAATGAGAGAGGAAGGAATAGTGAACAAGAGTGATAAGCTTTTTCATTTTCTAGTGTTATGATTACTTTTGTATTTTACGGTTCATTCATTGTATGTATGATCAATTCCAAAATTTTTATTTTAAGCTTATAGTGAATCTATATTTTAGTCTGTTATTGAAGTGTTGTCGTGATTGAGATTACAATATCACAGTAGTGAACACTCTGATTTAATAGAGAAGATTGTTTGCTAGCAAATAATCTATCCATATCAACGTTATTTAAATTTTTTTCCAAAATATATATCTATGTTAATTTTCGTGATTGATATCTTTTCTAAGATGAAAAGGGGCATGAGCTGATTTGAATATCCATAAATTTTTCGTATTAACTCAAAAAATATACGATCACATCATTTTACGGCTATTCTAGATTATCATTTTGATAAACTGAATAAGTATAGCGATGCGTCTTACAAATATTTGCTAAAATGCTTTTATTGGACATTATTAAATTTTTATGATTCATATTTTTAATCATTTTATCTTGGTTAGAAAGAAGGTGTATTCATTTTTATTTCTCTATTTTATCTTAGAGTCGTGGAATTATATTAATGTTAGAAAGTTATAATTGTGGAAGACAATGAACTTTATTAAAATTATTCCACGTTCTTGTAGAAACGCATGGCTGTGAAATCGTTGAAATGTGTAATAGCTTATGGCATTAGATTTGGCGCATTCACCAAAGTTATCCCTTATCTTACCTAATTTAGCTTTTTCAATCAAAGAGTTAAGCTGGTGCTTACGCTAATTGTAGCTGGGGCAAATATTTTTTCTCAATCTATCCTAAGGAAAAATTATTTTATAAAAATATTTATTTTACTATATTATACAAAAAAATAAAAATATTATGTGTAACTAAAAAACAACATATTGATATTTTTATATATTATAAAATCATAATAATATTTATGATAATAAAGCTAAATTCATAATAAAAACAATAAAATAATTTTATTTTAATATATTTTTATCATTAAACTACATAATGTAAAGTACAAATAAAATAATTGACAATTATTAAATAAACATGTAACGGATATATTGTAAGTGTAATATAATATAAAAATAACAATTAAAATAAAATTATTAATTAAATTTTGTATTATATTTTTATTATCAGAAGATAAATATACTTTATCGATAGATAACGGAATGTTTTCTATTTAGAGGGGGCGGTAAAGAAAATTTATTTTACTAAATATTGTAATTAGGTGGTTATGATGAAAATATTCAAGCATTGTATAGTATGTTTTGTTGCAGTAGCGATTTTCTTTTCACAGATTTTAAGAGCCAATGCTGATTCTTTAAATGGCAGATTTCAAAATGCTGGTTTTATTTCTGTAATGACACAGGAAAATAGAGTTATTAAAGCTGTGGATATGATTATTAGCCAGTTTGGAGGACAAGGGGCTGAGAAAAATGTCCAAAAAGTTGCGGGTTTAATGGGGGTGGAGACAGCGATTTTTGGTCTCATCGCATATCTTGTATATTTCTTTACTAGAAAGCCGCCGAGTCCTAACAGAAAGACAGGTGGAAGAACATTCGATGCTTTTTCTCATAGTTCATGGGCTTTGAATTAAAAGATATTATCCTTGATAAACTTTGAATTATGCTGTTATTGAATGTTTTATATTAAATAAACCGTGATATTTAATCACGGTTTATTTTTTTTTTAATCTTAATGACCTTGATAAGTTTATCCTTTTATATCATTAAGATATTGTTTTGTGGATGCCAGTATATGGTGCATTAAATTCAGCTAATCAGTTGCTTTTTAAATTTACTTAAATTTTTTTCTCTTCAAAATGCGCATTTGAGCTAAGTTTGTGGTTGATATTTTTTTATGATGAAAACGCGAATGCATTAATTGAGATATCCATAAACTTTGTATATCAACTCAAAAAATACAAGGTCACACAATCTTACGACTATTTGTGGGTTTTATGTTGATGAACTGAATAAGTATAGCGATGCGTCTTACAAATATTTGCAAAAATGCTTTTATTGGAATCTTTTAATCTCTTTGTGGTTTACAATTCATTTTATCATTTTATCTTAAGCAAAGAGAATGTGGATTCATTTCTATTTCTCTATTTTATCTGAGAAGGGTGGAGTTATACGAATGTCAAAAAAAGTCATGATCGTGGAAGATAATGAGCTTAATATGAAGTTATTTCGCGATCTTGTAGAAGCGAGTGGTTATGAAACCGTTGAAACACGTAATGGTCTTATGGCATTAGATTTGGCGCGTTCATCAATGCCATCTCTTATCCTTGTGGATATCCAGTTGCCAGAGGTCTCTGGAATAGATGTTATTAAACAATTAAAAGAAGATGAAGAACTTCGATCAATCCCCGTTGTTGCTGTAACAGCTTTTGCTATGAAAGGCGATGAGGAGCGAATTCGAGCCAGTGGATGTGAAGAATATATGTCAAAGCCTATTTCTGTCCCTCATTTTATTACAATGGTAAAGCATTTCTTGGACTAAAGCTTGTTAAGTGATGATAGAAAAAATATTGAAAAGCTTATAAGATTGCTAAAGTTGTCGCGTAAATATTTTTGTGCTTTAGCACGTCGATATATTACAAGTTAGTAAAACAGATTTAAAAAATTGAAACTGAAGTTTTGAATTTTTTCGGTCTATTTTTCTTGCCTTTTATCTTAAGAGAAGAGGTTGTTTTGCATTCTTGTTTTTTCTAATCGGTATAGATTTGTTCCTACATTCATCTAAAAGTCTGTTTTAGCAGTTTAAAAAAGCCCCGTTTTTGTCCGAGGCTTTATGCATTGCAAAAATTGAAATTAACGCTTTGAGAATTGGAAAGAACGACGTGCTTTTGCTTTACCGTATTTTTTACGTTCAACAACACGACTATCACGGGTAAGAAACCCACCTTTTTTCAAGATTGAGCGAAGTTCTGGTTCGTAATAGGTTAAAGCTTTGGAAATGCCATGGCGCACTGCACCGGCTTGTCCAGAAAGACCACCGCCTGCAACGGTTGCAATAATATCAAACTGGGTATCCCTATTTGTTGCAACAATTGGTTGACGAAGAATCATTCTAAGAACAGGACGAGCAAAATATTTGTCAAATTCCTTATTGTTGATCGTGATTTTTCCAGAACCTGGTTTAATCCATACACGCGCAACAGCGTCTTTACGCTTTCCTGTTGCGTAAGCACGTCCTTGTGAATCAAGCTTCTGCACGTGAACAGGAACAACATTTTCATGTGTTTCTGTAATACTTGTTACTATGCTAAGCTCAGAAAGAGAATTAATTTCAGCCATAATCAAGCAATCCTTTTGTTTTTGCGGTTTAAAGCACCAACGTCAAGAGATTCAGGCTGTTGTGCTTCATGTGGATGTTGGCTTCCAGCGTAAACACGTAGATTCTTCAATTGACGGCGACCAAGAGGCCCTCGAGGAATCATGCGCTCTACTGCTTTTTCAATAACGCGTTCGGGAAAACGCCCCTCAAGAAGTTGACGTGCTGTACGTTGTTTGATTCCACCAATATAGCCGGTATGCCAATAATATTTTTTATCCGTATATTTTTTGCCAGTGAGAGCTATTTTATCTGCATTAATGACAATAACGTTGTCACCATCATCAACATGTGGAGTAAATGTAGCTTTATGTTTGCCACGTAAGCGGTTAGCAACAAATGTGGCAAGACGACCCAAAACAAGGTTTTCTGCGTCAATAATAACCCATTTTTTCACCACTTCAGTTGGCTTTTGTGAAAAAGTTGCCATAGAAGTATCCTTTATTAGAACCCTTTTAATATAAGGGAATTTTTACTGTTTTGCGTTGAAAATTGTTACCATAGCGAAATATTTAACGCATACTACTTGCTCTGATATAATGTCTTTTGATTGACGTCAAGAGAAAATAAAAACTTTATAAAACAATATGTTACAAGAAAGGTATTATAATACCCCATTAAAAGAAGTTTGTAGACCATTTAAACTTAAAATGAATGTTGCAAAAGACTATTTTATCTTTAACGCATGATTGTCTTTTATCGTTCTTCATTATAAAATAAGAAATAATGCAGTGGTCTCGTTATTTTCTCAATGTTGAATCTTCTGCTTGTGGTCAAGCTTGGTTAGATGCCCTTGATGTTCAAGGGATAAATAACGCGCGCGCTATTTCTCAAAAATTTGGCTTTCCAGATCAGTTAGCTCGAGTACTTTCAGCAAGAGATGTGGATGAAGCTGAGGCTGTTGCTTTTATTAATCCAACATTGCGTACGCTTATGCCTGATCCAGAAAGTTTTAGGGATATGCAATGCGCTGCAGAGCGCATTGTTAAGGCTCTTCTCAATCAAGAACAGGTTGCTGTGTTTGGTGATTATGATGTTGATGGTGCTTGTTCATCGGCACTCATAGCACGTTTTTTTCGTTATTTTGGTATTGAAGTCAAAATTTATATTCCTGATCGTATTGTTGAAGGCTATGGTCCGAATGAACAAGCAATGAGAATGCTTGTGCAAGAAGGCGCTCGGTTAATTATCACTGTTGATTGTGGCGCAAACAGTCCTGATGCCGTAAAAGCAGCGAGGCTTGCTGGTGCTGATGTTGTGATTTTAGATCATCATCAAATGTCAGAGATTCATCAAGAAGCTGTTGCTCTTGTCAATCCTAATCGTCCTGATGATTTTTCTAAACAGGGGTATTTATGTGCAGCTGGCGTTGTTTTTGTTACGTTAGCTTGGGTTCATCATTTGCTGCGGAAAAAACAATTCCAAGGACCGCTGCCTGATCTTTTAAGTATGCTTGATCTTGTTGCATTGGCAACCATATGTGATGTCGTTCCATTACAGGGGGTTAACCGTGCTTTTGTGTTAAAAGGGCTTCAAGTTGCTCGTTCTATGCATAATCTAGGAATAACAGCTTTAACAAAGGTTGCACGAATAGGGGAGCCGCTTAATAGTTTTCATTTAGGTTTTTTATTAGGTCCTAGAATTAATGCAGGAGGGCGCATTGGTGATCAAGCTTTGGGAGCACGTTTGCTTAGCTGTGAGAATAAAGATGAAGCGGACAGAATAGCAGAACAATTAGATCGGCTTAATCAAGAACGCCAAGAAATGGAGAATATTCAATTAGCACAAGCGGAATCCTATATTGCTTCTCTTTATCAAGGTCAAGAAACACCATTGTCACTTGTCATTTCTCATAAAGAATGGCATCCGGGGATTATTGGTATTCTTGCTTCCCGCCTCAAAGAGCGTTTTTTTTGTCCTGTTTTTGCTATTGCTTTGAAAGAAGATGGAAATGGCGTAGGGTCGGGACGCTCAATTAATGGTATAGATTTAGGAGCACTCGTTCGTGAAGCTGTTACACTCAATTTATTAGAAAAAGGAGGGGGGCATAGTATGGCAGCAGGAATTACAATTCAATCAACAAAAATTGAAATTTTTCGAAAATGGCTAGAAGAAAAAGTTTCTTTAATGGTTTCACAGTTGCGTGCAAAAAAATCTCTTAGTATAGATGGTTCTCTTTCTGCTTCTGGTGTTAATGAAGCGCTGTTTGAATTGCTTGAAAAAGCAGGGCCATTTGGGGCAGGGAATGCAACACCTGTTTTTGTTCTTCCCTCTCATCGACTGGTGAATCTATCTGAAGTTGGTAAAGGACATCTTCGCCTCATTGTATCTAATGTTGAAGGAAAAAAACTACAAGGAATAGCTTTTCGTGCTGTAGGGACATCGCTAGGTGATTTTCTTTTTGAAAATATTGGTGAAATGATTCATTTAGCTGGTCATCTTAGTTTGAATTATTGGAATGGAACGATCAATCCGCAACTGCGCGTGATTGACGCAGCTGCAGTGGTTTGAAAGGGATATTTTTTACATTAGATGTCTAGATTAGAAGCAAAAGTAGAGTTTTCTTGTATGAAACGAAATCGTGCTTCTGGTTTTGTTCCCATGAGACTTTCTACAGTCTTTTTCGTTTCTTGCATTTCCACGGCATCAATAGAAACACGAAGCAATGTACGTTTTTGAGGATGCATAGTCGTTTCTTTAAGTTGTTCTGCGCGCATTTCACCCAGCCCTTTAAAACGCCCGATTTCGATTTTAGCTTTTCCAGTAAATTCAGTTTTGAGCAATTCATCCTTATGAATATCGTCACGAGCATAAGCAACTTTTCCTCCTTGCGATATTCTATAAAGGGGAGGGACGGCAAGATATAAATGTCCCTGATGAATAAGGTCAGGCATTTCTTGAAAGAAGAAGGTAATGAGCAGTGACGCAATATGAGCACCATCAACATCAGCATCTGTCATGATGATAATACGTTCATATCTGAGATCTTTTTCACGATACTTGGAGCGTGTTCCACATCCAAGAGCAAGGATCAGATCGCTAATTGTTTGGCTTGAGTTCATTTTTTCATGTGCAGCACTGGCGACATTTAAGATTTTACCACGAAGAGGTAAAATTGCTTGGTTTGCTCTATTTCTTGCTTGTTTAGCAGATCCTCCTGCTGAATCCCCTTCAACAATGAATAGTTCAGCACCCAAAGCATGGTTCTGGCTACAATCTGCAAGTTTACCGGGCAGACGTAATTTACGGACAGCAGTTTTTCGACTTATTTCTCTATCTTGGCGTCGTCTAACACGTTCTTCAGCACGTTCAATAACCCAATCGAGAAGTTTTGTTGCTTCTTGTGGGGAATTTGCTAACCAATGATCAAAGGGATCGCGGATTGCATTCTCAACGATACGCTGTGCTTCAATGGTTGCTAATCGATCTTTTGTTTGTCCAACAAATTCAGGGTTACTGATAAAGACTGAAAGTATTGCGGCTGTTGAAATCATAATATCGTCAGACGTAATAATCGTTGCGCGCTTGTTTCCTATTAACTCAGCGTAGGATTTCAATCCACGCAAAAGAGCTTGACGTAATCCTATTTCATGTGTTCCGCCTTCTCCTGTAGGAATCGTATTGCAGTAAGATTGCACACAAGAATCACCACCATGCCAAGCGATAGCCCACTCAACGGAGCCATGGCCATTATTGTGGTGTGTTTTGCCAGAAAAAATTTCTGACGTTACTCGATATTCATCTTTTAGTGACGAAAGTAAATAGTCTTTAAGCCCATCGGGAAAATGAAAAACAGCTTTTTCAGGAATATTTTTTGCGCCTTCAAGTATGACGGGATCACAAGACCAGCGAATTTTTACGCCACCAAAAAGATAGGCTTTGGAGCATGTCATCTTATAGATTTTTTCTGGATCAAAAGCTGCTTTTTCACCAAAAATTTCATGATCAGGATGAAAACGAACGCGCGTACCACGACGATTATAAACATCTCCCAGATCTTCCAATCCAGATTGAGGAATACCGCGTGAGAAACGTTGGCGGTAAAGTTTTCGTTCTCGTGCAACTTCAACTTCCATATCATCAGAAAGAGCATTGACGACAGAAATTCCTACTCCATGAAGTCCACCAGCAGTTTGATAAGCCTTTCCATCAAATTTTCCCCCTGAGTGGAGTTGTGTCATAATAACTTCAAGAGTCGATTTCTCAGGCATTTGAGGATGATTTTCGACAGGAATACCCCGTCCATTATCTGTAACGGTTATATAACCGTTCCTATCTAATGAGACCTCAATAGAATCTGCATAACCCGCAACAGCTTCATCCATCGCGTTATCAATAATTTCGGCAAATAAATGATGAAGCGCTTTACTGTCTGTTCCACCAATATACATTCCAGGGCGTAAACGTACCGGCTCTAAACCCTCAAGAACTCGAATAGAGAGGGCATTATAGTCATCTTCTTGCGTATCTTTTGCACTTTTTCTTGAAATCATCGCGTTTGATTTCATTGGAGACTGCAGAGTGTTTTCTTTTGTATTTACCCGAGATTGGGCTTTATTTAAAACACTAAAAAGATCCTTTTTGTTATCGCTCATAGCGTTTAACTATCCACCTCATCAAATAAAATATTCATTAAAATAAATTTTATGCCTGTTTTTTATTTAAAAATCAATGCACTTAGGAAACATCAATTGTTGGACCAAAAATTTTTTCAAAAGCGTGTTTGAGAGCAATATCAATATCATGCATTGCTACAGGGCAACCTAGATCAAGAAAGCTTGTTACACCGTGGTTTGTAATTCCACAAGGAACAATTCCTGAATAATGGGCTAAATTAGGATTAACATTGATAGAAACTCCATGAAAACTTATCCATTTGCGCACTCGAATGCCAATAGCTGCAATTTTATCTTCGGAAGAAAGATCATTTTGTTTTGATGGGCAATGAGACTGTTTAACCCAGACACCAACGCGATCTTCTCTGCGTTCGCCTTTAATATTAAAGTTGGCAAGCATCTGTATGATCCATTCTTCTAATGCACTAATGAAAGCACGAATGTCTTGTTTCCGGCGTTTAAGATCAAGCATGATATAAGCAATACGCTGTCCTGGACCGTGATATGTAAATTCACCTCCACGTCCTGCTTCATAAACAGGGAATAAATTAGGCGCCAAAAGATCTTTTTTATTTGCACTCGTTCCCGCTGTATAAAGGGAAGGGTGTTCGAGAAGCCAAACTTGTTCATGCGCAGTTTTTGCAAGAATTTTTTCTACACGTTCTTGCATATAACGCAGAGCTTCAGGATACTCAATCAGATGATCGCTTATTTTCCATTCGACGGGTGGATTTTCTAGAATTGCATTAAAATGATGTGATAAGTGATTACGATCTGTATGTTTCAATTCACATGTCATGGGTAATATTTATCTTGATGTTTGAGTTTGTATTGTAATCAATAAAAGTGATTACAGAGTAAGGTATAGAATTGTTGAATAAAAGAGAATACGTTCATAAAATTTTATCTTAAGAAGATTTGCTACGCTTAAAAATCCACGTTCCTTTTACCATCTTCCTGTTGCACCACCACCACCTGATGATCCACCACCACCCCTAAATCCCCCTCCACCTCGAGGACCACCGAATCTTCCACCAGGATATCTGCCACCGGCACTTAAGTTAAGAAACCAAGGTGTGAAGATGATCCCCAGCCAGAGATACTTTTGTGGACCCACTTTTTTACCAAAAATCATTGCAAGAATGGGCAAACCAACGACTATAAAGAGAATGAGAAACATAATTGCATTGATTACCATTTCTTCTTTTTCAGCTTGTTTACGTTGTTCTTCAACGATTTTAGCTTTTTCTTTGATGCGAAAAGTAAAATCAGAATCACTTTCTGTAATAACTTTGATAATTGTATCAACTGCTTCAGCAATTCCTTTTTGATAATTTCCTTCGCGAAAATTAGGAATCATGAAGCTATTAATAATGACAGAGGAAAGAGCATCTGTTAGCTCTCCTTCCAAACCATATCCAACTTCGATACGTGCTGTGCGTTCATTCGGTGCAATGACCAGTAATACACCATTATTGATCTTCTTTTGGCCTAATCCCCATGTACGAAAAAGAGAATTGCTGTACGTTTCTATATCGTTGCCCGAAAGAGTAGGGAGTGTTACAAGAACAATTTGATCTCCCGTTTTCTCTTCGAGTGCTGCCAGTTTTTTTGTCAAGTCTTCCTTGGTTGCATTATCGAGCAAATGAGCCACATCATTAACATAACCTGTTAAATGAGGAAATTTTATTTGCGAACAAGCGATACTTCCCAATGCAGCAACTAAATACAGAGAGCAGATAAAAGCCCATAATTTTGGAAATACAATACGTTGCAAAGAGTATCGAAATGATTTCATTAATTAAAATTAACCTTTGGTGTTTGTTGGCTATCAGTATCGATGGTAAAAGTTGGCATAGGTTTAGCATCACGAAACCATAATTTTGCCCAAATCATCGTCGGCATTGTTTTGAGTGCAGTATTGTAGGCACGTACTGTTTCAATATAATCGCGGCGCGCAACGGAAATACGGTTTTCTGTTCCTTCTAATTGTGATTGAAGAGCAAGAAAGTTTTGGTTTGCTTTAAGATCCGGATAGTTTTCAACAACAGCCATAAGTCGCGAAAGTGCACTTGATAAATTTGCTTGATTTTTGAGATATTGCTGCATAACTTCTGGATTATTCAACATATCTGCATTAATGTTGACTTGTGTTGCTTTAGCACGTGCTTCAATTACATTTGTGAAAACACTTTGTTCATGAGCTGCGTAAGCTTTAACTGTTTCTACAAGATTGGGGATGAGATCTATACGACGTTGATATTGATTGAGCACTTCACTCCATGCTGCATGTGCTTTTTCTTCATTTGTTGGTATCGTATTAAATCCGCACCCACTTAAAAATGGCACTAACCATGCCAAAAGAATCACGATTGGAAATTTTTTTAATATTTTAAACATTGAAGAAGTTTGTACATTTAACATAAAGATGTCTCCACAGATATTTTATGTATTATATAGGGTTTATTTTCTTGGTGGAAAGTATTTTGAACTTTATAAACAGGCGTATTTATCAATAAATTGATATCTCTCTGCGTTTTAGGTACGCTTAAGTGACTTGTTGATGTTAAAATAATAATAGTAATATAGATGTCATCTTATAAAAGATCAATAATATTTATATCAATTATTATTACAGAAAAATATATTATTTTCGTAGGAGTTTTGGGTTTCGCAACGTGCAGATAACAATTGGAAAAGAGAAAAATGTAAGTATCAATCTTATGGAAAGATAGAAGGTCAGGGCAGTTCTTATTTTCCTCCTTTAGAAGTTATGTTTAATACATTGGATAAAAAGGCTTTTTTATTATGTATGGTAGTAATTGAGAAGGAGGGTGAAAGTCCTATGATAGAAAGTGTTCAGCGGCAAAGTGAAAAGTTTGATGGATTGGCTAATGATTATGATCGTTATCGTCCTCGCTATCCCCTTACTTTATTTAAAACCATGCTCCATCCTTTTAAGAACAAAAAGCATTTGTCCATTGTGGATGTGGGTGCTGGGACAGGCATCGCATTAGAGGGAATTGTTAAATTTTTAGGAAATGAGCACCAATATCATGCTATCGATGTATCGGCAGATATGATTAAGCAGGGGCGAAAAAAATTTCCTACGGTGCAGTGGTATCAGGGCCGTGCCGAAGACCTATTGCCTCAAATTGGCGAGGTTGATCTTGTCATTGCAGCGCAAGCGTTTCAGTGGATGGATCGTCCCAAGTTGCTTTGTTCTGTTTCAGATCAACTTCGAGTCAATGGTGTCATGGCGGTTATTCAAAATAATCGTGATTTCAAGCATAGCGAATTTCTAGAGGCTTATGAGACATTGTTAGAGAAAATGAGTCCGAATTATTCCCGTTATTATCGTAATTTTGATTTTTTACAGGAAATGACTGATGGCTTTGGGGTAGATCCAGAAAAGATTTTTTTTCATACGCACAATTGGACGATGATGATCCCATCTGAAGCTTTTATTGGAATGAGCCGCTCTTCAACGCAAGCGCAACGCGCTATTGCTTGCTATGGGGAAGAATATTTGCGGCAATTGGTCGCATTGATAAAGAAATATGAAGTGCAAGGCAATTTGGAGCTTTTGTATCGAAGTGAGCTCTATATGTATGCAGGATAATCCGATATCGATGATTGCTTTTGCTCTTTTAGCACATCAGAGTGGGCGGTATTCAGGAAATTAACGCCTTATTAAGGCAGACTTTGAGGGCGAAAGTTTTTTTCTTCAGCATTCACATTGACATCTTATTACCGCTGATTTTCATTGTTCACTTGATATGAGAGAGTTTAAATAGAAAATTTATGCAGTGCATTATAGTATCGAAGCGCTTTTTTTACTGCAGTTTAACAACAGATTATTTTATAAAATAAGAAGAGGTAGATTGAATAGAAATATTTGATAATTCTTTGTTTTTATGATTGTTTTTTGTTATTAAATGAGAGTGTTTTTAATAAATTTTGACAAAAACAACTGAAAAAGTACAAAAAATTATCATAATCAGAAATTTGTAGTAAAAAAGGTAATGGCTTGGAAGCACCTTTAAAAAACAACTCATTTTGAAATTATCTCTAAATTCAGATTCAATATAACAAAAAAGTAAAATATAAATATGCTATATGAAGCATTTCTCTGTTTAAAAGATATAATATAAAACAATATATTAATTATTTTTTTTTGATATAAGAAAACTTCTTTTATTTTCTATTTTAAATAACGGGTTAGGCCGATTCTTATGTGGTTTTATTGAAGATGTGTTTTTCAAGGTTTAATCTGGCGCTTTAAATACAATTTTAGAAGTCGCAAATAAGCTCAATTTCTTCTCTGTTGTGATGTGTTAAATAAGTTTTTTAATTTTCTATAGAGTTTGATTTTTGCAATCATGATAGATTGTGACAGCTATCTATTTAAGGTTTTTATAAGTTTAGTAAGAATAGCTTGATAATAAATCCATTGATTTTTTCATCTTTACGCTTCATAAAAGAATAAGCCTGCACCATCACGCACTTTGTCATTTCCCAATGTTGCGACAGCCCTTGACACGGTTCATAAGAGGAGTTTTTAGTCCTTTTTTACAGTTTTATCCATACGCCAATCTCGCTTATGACGTGCAAGCGAATGGTTTTGATTTATTCAACATACACAGATGTGGAATGAGAGAGTTTTAAGATATTCAGCTCTCTCATTTAATATGAAGCATGCTAGATTATGATTATAAATTAAAGCTTTATCTATTTTTGAAATCCATGACTTGGTTGTGTTTGTCAATATTTCATTTTCATTTATCGTAAACTATTCTACTTTTGGATAATAACTCCATTGTAAGGAATACCTTTAAGAAAGCATTCTCGCTTTAAAGAGTCGTTATAGTTTTTTTTGTTTTATAGAAGGATCAATAATGCTAAACGTTATACTTTGATAAAAAAAAAGAAAGTAGATTATGACTATTATACTGAAACCGAGCGAGGTGACGCTTAGTGAGCTTGCAGCTATTTATTTTAATGGTGAAGTGAGTAAACTTCATAATGACACGCATTTAGCTATCGAGAAAGGGGCTCAGCGCATTGCTGAAATTGCTGCTGGAAGTGAGCCTGTGTACGGTATTAATACTGGTTTTGGGAAGTTGGCTTCCATTAAAATTGATGCGGACGATGTCGCTGTTTTACAGAGAAACCTTATTTTGTCCCATTGTTGTGGGGTAGGAGAGCCTTTAGCTGAAAATATTGTGCGTTTGATAATGAGCTTAAAGCTTATCTCTTTAGGAAGAGGGGCTTCAGGAGTTCGTCTAGAATTGGTAAATTTGCTGGAAAATATGCTTGCAAAGGGCGTCATTCCTGTCATCCCTGAAAAAGGGTCTGTTGGTGCTTCAGGTGATCTAGCTCCACTTGCTCACATGGCGGCTGTTATGATGGGAGAAGGAGAAGCATTTTTTCAAAATATTCGTATGAGTGGGGCGGTTGCATTAGAGAAAGCGGGATTGTCCCCTATTATTTTAGAGGCAAAGGAAGGTCTAGCTCTTATTAATGGAACTCAAACATCAACAGCCCTTGCACTTGCTGGTCTTTTTCGAGGTTATCGGGCATTGTGTGGTGGATTGTTGGCAGGGGCTTTGACGACAGATGCTATCATGGGATCAACGGCGCCATTTCATCCTGATATCCATATTTTACGAGGACATTATGGGCAGATTGCTGTATCGAAAACATTAGAAAAGCTTGTAGAGGATTCAGAAATTCGTGCAGCACATTTACGGGGGGATGAGCGTGTACAAGATCCTTATTGTATACGTTGCCAGCCACAGGTCATGGGGGCATGTTTTGATATTTTGCTGGCAGCAGCAAAAACACTGATTATTGAAGCAAATGCTGTTACAGATAATCCATTGATTTTAAGGAATGGTGAAGTTGTATCAGGTGGGAATTTTCATGCTGAACCTGTAGCGTTTGCTGCTGATCAGATTGCTCTTGCTTTATGTGAAATAGGATCTATTTCTCAACGGCGTATTGCTCTTATGGTTGATCCAGCAGTTTCTTATGGACTTCCAGCTTTTTTAGCGCATAATGCGGGTCTTAATTCAGGTTTTATGATTGCTGAAGTAACAGCGGCAGCTTTAATGTCTGAAAATAAGCAAATGGCCCATCCTGCTTCCGTTGATTCAATCCCAACTTCTGCCAATCAAGAAGATCATGTTTCAATGGCTTGCCATGGAGCGCGTCGGTTATTGGTAATGAGCGAAAATCTTTTTACACTTATTGGCATTGAAACGCTTGTTGCAGCACAAGGAATTGAATATCGTGCACCTTTAAAAACAAGTACTTTTTTGCAATCCGTTATGGAATGTCTACGAAAAAATGTTGCTTCTCTTAAGGAAGATCGCTATCTGGCTCCAGATCTTCATCAAGCACATATACTTGTGCGTGAAGGGCACTTATTATCTGTTTTACCAGAAACAATTTTTCCTTCATTAAGTTTTCAATAGTATTTGTTTGAAGGTCAATGCTGAAGGGCGGATATTGAATTTTAAAACTTTCTCATATGAAAATATAGAGGAGCGATACAATATTTGAATTATTTAATAAATCATATATTTATTACTGTATATATCTGATTTTTGTAGTTAACTAGATATTATGTTATTTTATAGAAACTATAAACTTAAAGCACCTATATTTTCTGATTTATATCAGAAATTTTAATATAAGTTAAATAATATCCACGAATTATATATTCGTGATATTATATTTCTATAAATATAAATTATAATATATGTATTGTATCGAGTAAAAATAAAAGTTTTATTTTATATTATTCTTATTTGTTAATACTTTATGAATTTTATAGTTTATTTTTGATATTTAAAATAAAAAAGGAGAAAGGAATGTTTAAAAGTGCTAAATTATGTGTTTCAATAACAGTTCTTTTTTTCTCTCAAATTCTTGAGATTCATGCAAATTTTAGGAGAGGTAGCTTTCCAGAGGAAGTTTTCATTATGATAGTGGCCCAAGAGAAAGAGCCTCTTATTTCAGCGAAAAACAAAGATTTTATTGCTATATCAGGGCAAATTCCCAGAGGTAAGGAGAACGCTATCATCGGACCAACAATCAAAGATGCTCTTTTTACCGTATATTTTTTTTTCATTGGAAAGCTTGTCGTTAAGGCAGCTGGAGTCCTTAAAAGATGGGTTGTAGATACACTTTCTCATACTTTTGAAAACTTGCGAGATTCGTATTATCATTAATTGAGCTATTCAATTGGCGTAAAAAGTTTTTTTATAAGCTCAAAGAGAGTTGGCTTAAAGTAACAAAAAATTAATTGTATGCATAGTTAATGTGTTTGTTATGAATTTTTAGGCTTCTATTTCAGTGCACTGAAATAGAAGCCTAAAAGTTTAGATTACATTAAGGTTAATTTTCTCTGTAAAAAACTAGAGAATACGAAATGAATTAAATGACAATTATGAAAAAATTCATTATCACTTTATTTGAATAAAATAATACGAAATTGTAGGCTATAAAAGCTGAATAATTCGCAATAAAAGTATTTTTTCATTGTTTAGAGCAAAGTGTTGGACTGGCTGGTCTTCGATGTTTTTTGAAATATATTTGTGAAAGAAACATGAGGCTTTATTTCTCATAGAGCTGTTATCGTGGTGTGGATTGTCAGCATTTCAAAAAGTAAGGAAAGAAATGGCAATAAATGAACTGAAAAGAGGGATGAGTAAGCGCCAAGTTATTTTTTTAGCTCTTGGTTCTGCTATTGGAACAGGTCTTTTTTATGGGTCTGCACAGGCAATTAAGCTTGCGGGTCCCAGTGTTTTGATTGCCTATTGTATTGCTGGTTTAGCTATTTTTATGGTTATGCGGGCTCTAGGAGAGATGATACTTCATAATCCATTGCCTGGTTCTTTTGCTCGTTATGCGGCAAATTATATATCACCATTAGCAGGTTTTTTAACGGGATGGACATATGTATTTGAGATGATTCTTGTTGGTTTGGCTGATATTACAGCTTTTGCGACTTATATGGGGTTTTGGTATCCTGATGTTGCTCCTTGGGTATGGGCACTGAGTATTACATTAATCATCACAGGTATTAATTTAGCGGCTGTAGAAGTCTATGGTGAACTAGAGTTTTGGCTATCTTCTATTAAAGTTATCGCTATCATTGCGATGATTATTTTAGGAATAGCAATTATTTTTTGGGGGTGGGGTGAAGGTGCAGATTTTTCTACCGTTACTGTTCATAATTTATGGAAAAATGGTGGACTTTTTCCCAATGGTTGGTTTGGTTTTTTAGCTTGCTTTAGTGTTGTTGTTTTTGCTTTTGGTGGCATAGAAATCATTGGCATGGCAGTTATGGAAGTTCAAAACCCTCATCAAACGATTTCAAAGGCAATTAATTCTACTCCAGTTCGTATTTTGCTTTTTTACGTCATGACGTTAGCTATTTTAATGTCTCTTTATCCTTGGAATGAGATTGGTCTCATGGATAGCCCTTTTGTATCCATTTTTGAAAATCTTGGGATTTCATATGCAGCAAATATTTTAAATATTGTTGTTGTTACAGCGGCTATTTCAGCAATGAATAGTGGAATGTATGGTGCTTGTCGTATGATCCATGGTTTATCGCAGGAAGGTTATGCTTTAAAAAAGTTTCAATATTTATCAAAAAACGGTATACCAGTTTTTGTTATTTTGATGATCTTCGGTATTTTTCTTCTTGGTGCTGTCCTTAATTATTTTTATCATGAAAAGCTTTTTTTTCTTATTGCTGCAATGGCAACATTTGCGACAGTTTTTGTTTGGATGATGATTCTACTTTCACAATTTTTTATGCGAATTAAGATGCCTAAAGAAGCACAGAATGGTTTAAAATTTCCCATTCCATTTTGGCCAATAGGATCGATTTTTTCTATTTTATTTATGGTTTTTATTTTTATTCTCCTATGGTATTTTGATGAGACACGACCAGTTTTAATTATAGGTGTTATTTGGATTGCTTGGCTTGTTATTTGTTTCTATACACTTAAACTTTATAATTTTAAGCAAAAGAAGCTGAATAAAATGTGAATAGAGAAAAAACTCAAAACAAATAGCTGATGTCATCAGGAGAACAGGTGTTTGATTGTTTTCTCTAAAGGTTAGAACAATCTAGATTGAAAAAATCTGCTCGTTATTATTTTGCTTTGGAAGTTTTTGTGAGCCATTGTTTACGGTAACGACAAAATCATATAAATATTAGGCGTTTTTTTGATGGTGAGCTGTGCCATCAATATAAGTCTTTCAGGTTAAAATGCCTAACAGTGCAAATAGATTTTACCAGATACATGATTATAGGCAGATATCTTTTTCTAGACGTATTAATGAAGTTCTGTTTCACGAAAGAAGTTATTGTAAGAATTGTTTTTTAGCTCTTTAAAAAATTGGTTGTTTAAATTTTGTTGTTTAGAAAATTACTATTGCTTTTAGAAGCGAAGATAAAGTTCTTTATGTATTTTTTCTCAAAGAGGATTGGCGTTGGTAGAAAATAGTGGATAACAAAGTTACATGAGGCATTGTATCATTGTTTTTACAAAAACTTTAATAAACAGCAGCAAGGTATTACAATAAAATCTCATAGAAGAGTAAATTAAAGAGAACAATGAACGTGTGACAGTTTTACGATTCTTATTGCTCTCACAAGAGGAAGGATCAAACTTATTTTTTAATATTGATACAAGAGTAATTTTTATCACAAGTGGAGGCGGACAAAATGCACTCCGCAACTGTATTTCGGTGCAAAATTATTCGATATTACCATAAAAGGCGCTCAAGAACACTACAACCAGCAAAAAAATCATTGGAAAATTGCTTTTTACACGAGAAATCTTCCAATAGCTCTGAACACACACAACAACAATGATTTCCTCTATCCTTGAGGCAACAGGCAATGTTGACATAGACGCATAAGGAGATGCCACGATTATTGCTTCTCATCTGATTTCTGGTCAAGATATCAATGTAATGGGGGAAAGTATGACGATTGTTGGCATGACAGACCATCATAGCAGCCATTCACAGACGCATGAAACAGGTTTTGATGGGAATAAATTTGACTTTGTAAGCAGAATTATTGGCGGTAATGGCTATACCTACGAAACGATACCTGCTGGCAGTAACGTTTGGATAGAATGGTAGAGAGTGGCTACAAATCCCATAAATCCCCATACCTGTCTTGGAGATGCGGGTCCAAAATGCCAAAAATTTTATGGCACATCTCATTTAGAACAAAAGCCTTGAATTAGATCATGGAGTAAAAAATGAAACACATCGTAAAATTATTAAGTGCTGTAACTTTGTTAAGTATAGCTGGATGTCAGTTTAATAAAACTCCTGGAGGGTATTTGAGTGCGTGGGAAAAGCCAGGAGCAGATTTTACAGAGATAGGAAAAGGCTTGTTAGAATGTGGTATGCTAACTCCTTATGATGTCGATCCAGAAAACAGAAAGCAGAGCATCAATGCAAAAGCAACAACTTATGCTTGCATGCTTCAATCAGGTTTCCGCTATAAAGATGAAGAGGTAGCAAGAGCGGGTGGACCATGTTATACTTTTAGAGCCGAAAACTTGCCGATTTGTCGTTCAGGCGCAGTCATCCCGAGGCGCAGTGTCAAGAAGCGCTTGAACAGCCCTTTTTGTAAAAAATATAAAAATGCACCTGAATGCAAACCTTAAGTCTTGCTGTTTGTGACGATCACAATCCCTACCTTCATGTTTCTCATACCCGTACGCGGGGGGCTTAATTCAGCATGTCAATGCTATTTATTTATGGGTACCACAACTGTTGGCGCAATAATATGAAATATCTATTTTGGTTATAATCAAAATATTGATAATAATTATAAGCATATCGTTGATAGATAGATGATTTTAGTAATAATTTTACCGTATTTTTGATATAATAATTATGGCATAATCTTCGGAAAGATAAAAATAATATAGGTTGATAATGTTCATCATTGTTTTGGAAATAAAAAACAGCATGTAAAATAATTTATAGATTGTTTCGTAATATCAAAATTACTCAAGGATAGGAAAATGAAGCAGATTTTAAAATTATTAAGCGGGATAACCTTATTTGTTATGGCTGGATGCTACCCTGAGCAGCCTTCTCGAACAGCTGTAGATGCATGGGAAAAATCAGGTGCTGATCAGCTTGAGATCAAAAAAGCTCTGTTAGAATGTGGAATACAGCATCTTGATGGTCGTCTTGATACAGAAACAAGTACTGATGAGAAATTCAATGCTGAGGAGTCTGTGAATGCATGTATGATCCAAGCAGGTTTCCAAGATAAATTGGGAAGAATGAAGTGGTGTGAGAAATATAAAAATCTTCCAATTTGTCAGCCTGATGCAGTTATTCCTCAGCGAAGTGTAGAGAGGCGTTTGAATAGTCCTCATTGTGAAGAGCATAAAGAACAACCTGAATGTCAACCTTAAGTATTGAGGCTGCTGTAATCAAAAATCCTTCCATTCTTGTTTTTGCATGGGGGGTGGGATTGTTTCTTCAATATCTATATGCTAACAAAAGTCATCTTGCGTGTGAGAAAATATTAGAAGACTTATCAGTCTTTCTATCGTAAATATTGACGGAGGGGGAAATGAAAAAAACATTGAAATTATTGATTGCTATAATTTTATTAAGCTCTGCTGGGTGTATTAGCAAACCTCCCCCATCGACGTTAGAATTATGGGAAAAGTCTGGTGTCAGTAAGTCTATGGTCCAACAAGCACTGTCAAAATGTGGTTGGAAACCAATCTACGCTTCTTCTAAAAATATGGATTCGCGTGCAAGTGATTTTGCAGCAGTTTATGAGTGCATGACTAAAGCAGGTTATCGGTACAAATTACAAGATTCAAAGGGAATCTATTTTTCATCAACGCCGCGAAGTGATTCATTTTTAGTCAATTTAATGGTAGCAGGGTATCAGCAGGTTATGGACAATGATACTTTTGGTGTAACCAATTCGACACAACAAGAGCGAGATTTGATGTTACGTTTTGAAAATGATAAAAAGCGCCAGAAAATAAAAAAAGCTTTGCACAAGTGATCATCAACAGTAGAACGTTAATTTTTAAAGCAATAATTAAATAAACATATTAAACGGGAGAAGAGAGAAATATAGCTCTTTTGTCTCTAATGTAGTTATATTCATCAGCTACGAGATTGGCAATAGTGTTGTTGTCAGATGATGCTAGCGGAGGAGAGTGAGTTGTTGTTTAGAGAAATTTATTCAATATAAAGAATGGCAAATAATAGCTTTGCTAAAATATCTTCTTTAACGATAATAAACAGATAGCTTTCATAGAGCTAATTTTGATGAAATTTTATTTTGGTGTTTTTTAAGTTCAGAATGGTGAGTGTTTTACTGTATTTTAGATTTTATCAAAAGATCTAAAATATTACATTTATTAATTCAAATCATTGATGATAGGGTATTAGGAGAAGTTTTTTATTTATTCAAATTTCTTTGTTAGATATCTAGCATTTTTAATATAGAAATTGTGTACATTAGCTTATACATTAGTGTGCAATTTCTTGTTTTTTTGTTGTAGTTGAAGAGATGATGCGGTTATAGATTTCGTATACTGTATCTTTTTGTTCTGTGTTTTATTAAAACGTTTTAATCGTTTAATCTTAGAAGTTATTCTCATTTTGTTGTATTTTTATTTTTTGGTGGTGAGATAAATTGAATATTATATCTCTTCAAAATTCGCATTTTTTTACGTTTTTTTAAGATTGGTTTTTTGGCCTTTTGTAATTACAGTTTCCAGCGGTTTTTGAGATGCATTCTTTAAAGGGATTTTCATCCTAAATGGTATTTTTAAACTTTTTGTTCTTTCTTTACATAAAACACAAAACATATTATTGAATGCTATGATTTTATCATGAAAAATAAAATAATTTTGTTTGTTTTATTCTTGTTGTGTTTAATTTGTGGTTTATTTTTTTGCCAGCATTTTTTGTTTTTGTTGAAAAAAGAAAGTTTTGAAAAACAATGATAATCAAGGTATCTAACAATCACTTGTATTCGTGCGTTTTTACAGCAGCTATTTTTTCTTTTTTGTTAAATATAAATATTGAGGCACATTCTCATTCATATACATCACTGTCATGTGACAAAAACAAATTACCTTATGAATGCAGTGATGGTTCAAAGCATACAATTAGTGATAAAGTATATAAATTCACGGCGCCTGTTAAAGAAACGAATGGGGAGGGTCGTTCTCTCATGTTACCTGCTGCTATAGTAGTGCAGGAGCCAAATACAGTTATTCAGGCAACGCGTGTAGAGGTTGAAGGGACTGCGGGTATAGAAGATATTTATGGTGTTTTTGTATCACGAGGGGGAAAAATTGTTTTGAGCGATTCAGCTTTTAAAAATGTATCAATAGGTCTTAAAGCTGATAATGGAATGATTGAGGTTGATCGTGGAACAATTGAGGCTTTTCAGATTGCTGCTTATGCAGAGAAGCGAGGAGCATCTGTTACGTTAACGAATACAAAAATTAAAGTGGAAGGTTTGGGTATCGGTCAAGAGAGTGCTCTTTTCGTTAGTGCTGATGCGGGTATTCAGATGAAAAGTGGATTTATTGATGTGAATGATGCTGCTGCGCTTTATGTGGGGAGAGGGGGGAGTGCGACTTTAGATGGTGTTACCATTGCTTCAAAATATCAAAAAACAGAAGACAAAGAAAATACAAATGAAAAAATTACACATACAGTTTTCAATGTAAAACATCAGGGTTCTGTTTATGTAAAAAATACGAATATTATTTCTACGGATGTTCATGTTTTAACAGTTGGACAAGATTCTAACACGCCATCCAATAACGGCAGGGAAGGAAATATTTTAATTTCGCGGGTTAATATTGAAGATTCAACAATTAAAGCAATAGGTAACAAACATGGTATGTATTTTGAGAGGGATGAGGAAAATGATGCGTATGAACAGGGGCTTGTCTTTTTGAAAAGGACGATTTTTGAGGTTCCAGATGGGACAGCTGTTCATAGTCATAACAGTCGTATTTATATTGGAGTAACAGAAGGTACAAAAATTTTTGGTGACTTATTATTAACAGCTGAAAAAGGGGGAAGTGTAGCGATTTTGGCTAATTCTTCTTCATTGATAGGAGGGACTCGTGTTGCCGATGATTCTATTGCTGAGCTTTATTTAACAGGGGGATCAAAATGGTTTTTGACAAAAAGAAGAGAGATCGATTTGCAAGTTGCAAACCGTACAAGTTCGTCTATTTCATTTGTGAAAGTTTCTGATAGTTTTATTGCTTTTGAGACTCCAATGTTTCAGGAGTATCAGACACTTCATATTGGGAAGGGAGAAAAAGAAGTTTATAGTGCGCAAGATAGGGCAGATATTTATCTCAATACGCATCTCAGTAGTGATGGTTTGCTCGATAATACAAAAACTGATCGGCTTTTAATACATGGTGATGTTTCTGGAAAAACAACAGTTTATGTGCAATTTGTTGCAGGAAATCAGGGTGAGATAGCAACCGGTGAAAATGCTCATAGTATTTCACTTATTCAGGTTTCTGGAAAAGCGGCAGAGGATTCTTTTCAGTTAAATCGTGCTTATATCGCATTAGAGGGTTTGCCTTACCAATATTATCTTCATGCTTATGGTCCAGCTTCTGCTCTTGGAAATGCACAAACTTCTCAAAGATTGGTTGAAGGAGATGGAGATTTTTGGGATTTTCGCCTTGAAAGTAAATATATTCAGCCTGTTTTAGAGGTGTCTGCTATTCCCCCTTCTGAGTTAAAGGTCAGAGAGGTTGTTCCACAAGTTCCGACCTATCTTTTGTTACCAAATGCTTTGTTTCATGTTGGGCTCATGGATATGAGTCATCAACAAAAGCAGTTGCAAGTTAGGCGGTCTATTCCTCGTAAATTATTAAAAGTTGAAGGGAACTTTGCTTTATCTGTCCACGGTTATGGTGGGAGTTATCGTTATGTCTCAGATCTTTCTACACTTAAATATGGGTACGATGGTCATGTTGATTATAACGCTATAAAAACAGATATTTTGCTCAAAACAATAGAGCGTGCATATAGTACGACATCTTTTGGGATTATGGGAACCTATGGAAAGCTTTCCTTACAACCTCATAACGTGGAACAAAGTCAAAAGAGTACATTTAATAAATGGTCATTTACGGCATATGCTAGTGTGAAACATTACACTGATTTTTACGTAGACGGTCTTTTATCTTATGGTTTGTTTAAAGGGGATGTGCGTAGCCGTGTTTGGGGTAAGACGGCGACATTAAAAGCAAATCCTTTGAACGTGTCGTTTTCTGCTGGTAAAGTGTCTATGACAGGATATAAAGATCTTATTTTTGATCTGCAACTTCAGCTTATTTATCAACATCTTCAATTTGATAAGTTTCGTGATATTGATGGATTTGATGTTGAGATGAAAAAAATAGATCAATGGTTTATGCGTATTGGTGGGCGTTTAAGTAAAACATTTACAGCCTCTGAAAAGGATCGTATCATTTCTTTTTATGGCAATATTCATCTTGCTCATTGTTTTGGTAAAGAACAATTTGTTCATTTTAAAGATGTTTTTCAGTTGAGTTCTTTTGGTTCTTCCTTAGAAGTTGGCTTGGGTGTCAATTCACAGTTTTCTTCTAAAGTTACACTTCACAGTGATCTTAGCTATCAGCATAGGTTAACCAAGGCTGGTTTTTCTGGAGTTCGTTTTTCTGGTGGATTGCGCTATCATTTTTAAGCAATCTTTTTAAAAATAATAAATGTGATTTTCGAAGTCTTGTTCTACTATCGGAATTAAAACCATTGTTTGTGCAGAATTTTTTAATAATGGTACCATGTGCTTTAATAAATATGAAAATATCATGTTGATTTATTTTTATCTGCTATAGCATTTCTCAAATGCTTTAAAAAATTTGTCCATCTGATAAACAGATTAAAATGAGAAAATCCTACAATATCGGGGTTCTTATTCAATATGAATAAAGATAAATTATCATTATAAATCAATGTTTTGCCATATGATGCTTAAGGTGTCATCGAGCCATTTGTGATAATTGCGTGCTTCTTCGTTTGAGTTATGAACAGAGAAAATAAAACCAGGATATCCACCAAATGCTGGTGGAGGTGGTGAAAGATGATTGGTTTCAAAGAAAATGATAGTTCTGGCGGTTTGAGGATGCTGTGCAACCTTATCGAGACCTAAAAATCCAGAAAACCGTCCATGACCACGAAGAGGAATAATATAATTTGCCGCCACTTTTTCAGCTGGAAGTATATCGGGAAGGTCTAAGTTTTTTTCAGCTAAAGCGGTATTCATACATAGTTTTGCAAATGAAATCCCTGTACTTTGCTCAACAATAAAATGGGAGACACCCGATCCACCTATACGAGCGCCAATCTCAATGATATAAGGTAAATTATGAGCATCTAGGCGTAGCTCTACATGGGCAGCACCTATATTTATACCAAGAGCTTTAACTCCAGAGCATGCAGCCTCACATAAAGCAATAATTAAAGGATCATCTATATCACAGCGTTGACGATAAATTGTTTCTTCAAACCATGGTCCCTCAGGCTGTCCCTTGTCTCCAATGGCCAGAACGTGTACACCTGCTGTATCAACAAAGCATTCTACGACAAACTCTTTTCCTGGCAAATACTGTTCTACTACTAAACCTACAGGTTTATTTTTATCATTAAAACGTGCCATGTCTTTATGCTGAACATTCCATACGGCTTTAATGAGATCAGGAAGTTCGGCGGAATTTTTAGCTAACATTACGCCTGTACTTGCCCATCCAGAGACGGGTTTAATAACGAGTGGATAATCCAAGGCTTGTGTTTGTGATAGGTCTTCTGGATGATCTATATAAAAGAATCCTGGTGTTCTTAAGCCTGCTTTAGCGAAAGCTTGACGCATGAGATATTTATTTCTGGTTAATGCTGCTACTTCTGGTTCAATACTTGGAGTATTGATTTTTTTTGCAGCCAAAGCTGTCCATAGGATGGCTTCTTCGCGAAGGGTCATAACCCCAGAAATATTGCGTTCTTTTGCTTCCGTTGCAAAAGTGTCTAGAGCTGCCTCTGGGTTATCAAAAACAGGAAGTTGCCAAGTTGAAGTTACTGCTGCGGGGTGTTGAGAGGGAACGCTTTCAGCGGTATCATAGATCATTACTAATTCGATATTAGCTGCTTGTGCTGCTTCAAATATAAATGGTAATTTTGCATTGCGCTGGCAAACTAACGCGAGTTTTTTCATTTTGTTTCCTCATTAAATTTGGAGTTTTGAGAATGGCGTTTATGTTGCCATGTAGATACCTTTGATGCATCTATAAATAAGAGTGTCATCCCTATAACAACTACAATCATAGCAATTATTTTGATCATATTGAGAGAAGGGCTCGAGCCGATTATCCATTCACATGCAATCACTGCAAAAGGGGATAATACGCCGATAGTGTTGGCGTATAATACGCCTCCTTCGGCTAAAACTTTTTGATATAATACGTAAACTGGTGCCGAGCAAACAGTTCCTAAAATCAATATTTTAAATATATCTTCTAACTTAAGATAGAAGAGTGGGGCAGGATCAAAAATAAATAATGGCATAAATGATGCTACAGAAATTGTCGTGATCCAAGCCAGTGAGGTGAGCAAAGGTAGATTTTTAAGATAACGTTTAGACAATAAGCCATAAGCAGAATAAGAAAGTGCTGCTGTTAAGGCAAGCACTACTCCTATCAGGTTATAATATCCACCTTCTCCACTATTTATATTGAATACTACAGCTGCTACACTGACAATTATCACTCCACTAAGCTTCAGCCATGAGAATTTAAGGACATTTGTCAATGCACCTAATATATAAGTAATTCCTGGAATAGTAGCGAGCACCATGGTTAAATCACTGGCTTTGAGCGATTTTAATGCACCAAAGCTGCATACAAAATACAGCGAAAATCCTAACACTGAGAGAATTAAAAAAGAAGGTATCATGGAAAGCAATGGTAGGGATCTGAAAACAGCTTTCTCACGAAATATTGCAATCAGCCATAAGGTGGCAGCGGTGGCAAACAACCTAAGTCCAACTGCATGCATGACGGGTATATTGCTAACCAAATTCTTAGATAATAACCAACTTATGGAAAACAATGCTAGAATGGCAAAAGTAAATAATAGTAACCGTCCTTTTATAAAACTCAATGATTTAATCCTCTAATCACTCGCTGTGCATAAGATGATGTTGAAAAATTAAATCGTGACTTTGAGGTCTGTGGTTTTCCAAGATTATTTTGGATATAATCTTTAGCTCCTGCCAAATAAGCGTCATCATCTAATGCTTCAAGTGCTTCTATATCTGCTATCATCAATATTATTACTTTTTCAAGACGCTCCAAATCAAATTGAAGATAACCTTGATTTGTTTCAATCAATGCTTTGTTCCGCATCAATATTTCAAAAAGCAAGATCCCTGTACCAGCATCGAATGTCATATGCTGATCAGAATCTTTTGGATAACGAAATATACGTTCTAATAGGATAAATTCAGTTATTTCTTTCCAAAATTTTGGATGATTTTGTAGCATAATACGCACTGTAATTAAATCAACTTTAGTTTCTTCTAGAAGACCTGTAAACCAATTTAATTTTATATACAGATTTTTATCCAATGGCCGCGGTCCGGTATGATGTGCATAGTCATGATAATAGCCCCACAAACAGCGAGCATCGTAAATGTCTTCTTTAGATAAGTTACGACTATGCAATTGACCGAACAGGAATTTACTATCTCGACCGAGTAAACGTTCAGCTTCCACAATTGTTTGCTTGTTGTAAATATCAAAGAATTTACTGAAAAAAAACAAAGCAAATGCTTGCTTATCAATTTTTTGAGCAGCTGCTACAGATTCTGGGAATAGAACAATGCAATTGCCTTCTAAAAAACCTCTTGATGCTATTCCCATTTTTATACATTGAAATGGTGATACATAATTATTTGTATATTTTGAGGCGTCAGCAAGATAGGCCGTTTCATGACGATATCCTGTAACTAATTCCAGCCGGAATCCTTCTGGATCAGGTCCATTTGTTGCACGCATTGGAGCCAAGAAAACAAGGGCGCATCTGGTAATGGGGCTTTGAAAGCAGCCAAAGTGTTATCAAATTTAGGAGGGGTCGTTAAACCGCTGATCATCCACTGAAGAAGATCATCAGAAATGATCGCTAAAAGTTTTGGAGATAATCCATCAAGAATATTAGCATGGTGGTTCAGCAGAGTGATCAATTTATTAATCATATTACTATCTGCTGAAGTTGGTTCCTTAATGCTCCCATTTCGTTCTTGGCGCATACGGAATTTGTCAACTAAGTTAACAATGGAAAGAAGCGCTTCAGATTTTTTCATGATGAGTTGACTTTAGTGAGTGGAGCAAAAAGTCCATTGGCACTTGTCCAAAATTTTCGACAATACTCAGCCTATAGCGATTTGCCGCAACCGATGTTGTGATACAAGCATCGGCTTTTTCAGCCTTACAAAGAACGGCTGCATCAGCATTGCTGTTGGCAAATACTTTGTCATATTGATGAGCTATCAGAGCTTGCGGGGCAGGATGAGGCGCTACGGTTTTAATTTCATCAATGTTATTGCGTTTAGCTAAAACCATAGAGTGAGTAGGCATGATAAAGCTGTCAAATAATTGCATATCACCTAAACGGTGAGTGTATGCAAATCAGGGTAAGCAGCACAACTTAAGAGATAAGCATCTTTTTTTTGAGCAAGTTCATTAAATGCTTCTTCAAGAGTTGCGTATAAGATAATACGGGATCTCGAGTCAGTGGACAAAATATTTTTATTGTGATTGTCAAGCCACCACTGTGTTGCTGCTGCACAGTTAGTATCTGCAGGGCCAAGTGTATAGATAAAAGCATTATTTTCAGATTACATAATCTCTATTCTTTTAATTATGCGACTAAATTTAAATTAGTGTGATATGATAGAGTATATCAAGAACAATGCGTTAAGTAATTTAGTGCTTTATAAAATAATGTATATATGAAAGAAAATTTACAATTATAATTTTGTCTGTTCATTATTCTATCATGCCGTAAAACAGCGTCTTTTAGGGGAGTAATTGAGCAGAAAAATTCTATGCAGGGTATTTATTGGATATGTTAGAGAATTATTGGAATGGTTAAACAAAGGTAAATGATACGTAAACCGCACTGCTCTATCATTTTTTGGATGAGCAGCGTTTTTGAATCTGTTCATATTGATAATACTATTATAGGTGAATAATAAGCAAATTGGTAAGGCGTGAACATCTTTGCCATAAAACTCAATATATTTAACTTCTTAATTAAGATAATACTTTTAGAAATTGTTTTACTATTATGATTGTATTAAATATATAAAAGGCAATCATCATTGTCTTGTTTGTAAAAGAAACATGAAATATAACTCTTAAATCAGATTGAGATTGGTAAGATTTTTTTCTTCTTTGGAATCGTTAAGAAGGTCAGATTAAACCTTATTCAAGCTATAGAACCTAAAGAAACAGTCGTTTTTTTTTGAAAAGATCAGAGGTAAACAAATATGCGTGAGATTTTGGATCATGTTGATATGCCATTGAATAAGAAGAGTTCTGTTCAAAAGGTTCAAAATCTTTCATTCCAATCACACCCAAAACGGTTTTATAAGCAAGTGAAGATCGCTTGTGAGGAGGGCGGCTTTACGATTTTGTTGGATGAACGTCCTGTAAAAACGCCCGCAAGGCGTCATTTTCATGTGCCAACAGAAGTGTTTGCTGAATATGTTGCTCAGGAATTTGAGAACCAAAAGCACGTTGTTGATCCTGCAAAAATGCCGATGACGCGTTTGGTTAATACTGTTATTGATGGTATCGCTGATGATATGCAGGCGGTTTTTGAAGATTTATTGCGTTTCGTTGCATGTGATATGATCTTTTATCGTGCACAAACACCTAAAGAGTTGGTGCAAAAACAATCTGAACAATGGGATCCTTTATTAGATTGGGCTGAAAAAAAACTAGGTGCAAGGTTTTATTTGACAGAAGGGCTGATGCATGTGGAACAATCACCAGAAGCACTTCAAGCAGTCAGTAATTATTTACGTAGAGTTGAGTCTGCTTATATGCTTGCTGCACTTCATATGATGACAACATTAACGGGATCTGCTCTCATTGCTCTTGCTGTTGCTGCGGGAAACATTGATGCTGATCATGCTTGGTCTATTGCCCATTTAGATGAAGATTGGATGATGGAGCAATGGGGAACGGATAAAGAAACAATAGCACGCCGTTCTCATAAAAAAGTTGAATTTAATGCTGCTGCTACAATTGTTACAACTTGTTTATAGGGGAAAATCTTTTATTTACGTGCATTCTTTTCGCTCAGAGTATTTTTGTGACTTTTTGAGGATTGGTTTTTACTTTATCAAGTCCAGGAAATAGTTCATTGGTTATGGTTAAGAGCGCTTCGTCATTACCACGGATAAAATACCATTGGTTATCGTGAAGTAGGGCAATAATTTCAGTTTGAATAGAGCATTTTTTTCCAGCATTTGTTGTGGTTACAAGCTCCACGGGTATAACAAAATAAGGGGTACCATTATCAAGGGTACCTTCACGTTTTTGTTTTTGATCAATGTTGATCGTTTCAATCTTGTAACTTTCTGCCAACCGTTCTATTTGGCTTTTCATGATTTGTAGAAATTGCGATTGATTAAGATTTTTTTTGGCGGTTAAGCGGTTGATGACTTGGGGAGGAATAGCATTTAAGATGGCATTTGCATCGGCATTTTTAAGTGCTTTACTATAAGCAGATGTTGCTTTTTCAAGAGTTGTAAGTTTTTGGTTGGTTATTGTATGTGCTTTAGTTGTTGATGTGATAAAGACAATGCATAAAAGAACGGAAACGAGAAAACAAATTCGCGGCATTAGAAACCTTTGTTAATTCATTTGAAGAGATTCAACACATTATAAAGGAAAAGCGGATGAGCAAAAAGCCTCTTGCGCTTTTGCATGAGACGAATATCCACAAAAATGGAGGCTTTTGCCTCCATTTTAAAAATCAAAAGAATGCGTATTGATTGTTTAAACAGAATAGTACATATCAAATTCAACAGGATGGGGTGTTGTTTCGTAACGCAAGACTTCTTGCATCTTTACTTGAATGAAGGAATTAATCTGATCATCATCAAAAACGTCGCCAGCTTTAAGAAAGCCACGATCTTTGTCAAGTGCTTCAAGCGCTTCACGCAGGCTTCCTGAAACAGTAGGGATTTCTTTAAGTTCCTTTAAGGGAAGATCATAAAGATCTTTATCCATAGCATGTCCGGGATGAATTTTGTTTTTGATACCGTCAAGACCAGCCATTAAAAGGGCTGCAAATGCCAAATAGGGATTTGCTGTTGGGTCTGGAAAACGAACTTCTACGCGTTTTGAATTTGGTGAGGAGCTCATAGGAATACGGCAAGATGCAGAACGATTACGTGCTGAATAGGCAAGAAGAACAGGAGCTTCATAACCAGGAACCAAACGTTTATAGGAGTTTGTGGATGGGTTGGTAAAAGCATTTATTGCTTTTGCGTGCTTAATAACACCACCGATAAAAAACAGACAGGTTTCTGATAGTCCAGCATATTCATTTCCTGCAAAAATGGGTTTGCCATCTTTCCAAATGGAAATGTGGACATGCATTCCAGAGCCGTTATCACCAAAAACTGGTTTTGGCATGAAGGTTGCTGTTTTCCCATAACTGTTTGCTATTTGATGTACAACATATTTAAAAATTTGCATCTTGTCAGCCTCGCGAACAAGTGTATCAAAACGAATACCCAATTCATGTTGGCCCGCTGCTACTTCGTGATGGTGTTTTTCGACCTGTACACCCATATCTTTGAGTGCTGTGAGCATTTCAGAACGCATATCTTGGCAGGAATCAATCGGCGGAACAGGAAGGTAGCCTCCCTTTATTCGTGGGCGATGCCCTAGATTTCCTGTTTCATATTCCGTATCATCATTAGAGGGAAGTTCACTTGAATCGAGTTTAAACCCTGTGTTGTAAGGGTCCGTTTTATAGCGCACATCATCAAAGATAAAAAACTCTGCTTCTGGACCCACATTGATTGTATCTCCAATGTTTAAAGATTTCATATACACCTCAGCCCTTTTGGCGATAGAACGAGGATCTCTACGATAAAACTCACCAGAGACAGGATCAAGTACATCACAAAATATGACCAAAGTAGATTGAGCAAAAAAAGGATCAATATGTGCTGTTGCTGGATCTGGCATTAAAACCATGTCAGATTCATTAATTGTTTTCCAACCAGCAATTGAAGAACCATCAAACATGACACCATCACTAAAAGTATCCTCGCTGATCTCTGCGATATCCATTGTAATGTGATGCAATTTTCCTCGTGGATCAGTAAAACGTAAATCAACAAAACGGATTTCGTTGTCTGTAATCTGTTTGATAATATCTGATGCGGTTGTCATATTCAATTTCCTTAATATGGCGTTGAGGTGGATAAAAAAGTGAATTTTCCTGTTATTTATTAAAGGGCATCGATACCGGTTTCGTCTGTGCCTATACGAATTGCATCATCAATGGAAAAGACAAATATCTTTCCATCCCCTATATGTTTGGTTTGAGCTGCTTTACGTATTGCATCAACAGTTTGTTCCAGTTTTTCATCGGACACAACAATTTCAATCTTTACTTTAGGTAGAAAGTCAACAACATATTTCGTACCACGATAAAGTTCTGTATGTTCCCTTTGACGACCAAAACCTTTCGCTTCTGTTACTGTAATACCATGTAACCCAATTTTTTGAAGCGCTTCTTTCACTTCATCAAGTTTGAAAGGTTTTATAATGGCTTCAATTTTTTTCATGCTGAAATTATCTCCAACGTTATTTTGTCTTTTTAGACTGCATCACATTATATTGACAACTGTAAGATGTCCAACAGATACTTTGTGCACAAAAAGTCGAAAATAATGACACTCTATGCTCTGTTAGGAGAGTTTCTTTTGTAGAATACAGCCAAATACTGTTTTTTGGGAAAAAAACTTACAATTCTTATACAGAATTCAAATAATATAATAAAAGAGTTTTGTTTCTTTTTTATTAGATAATATCTTGACTTATAAGGATAATTAGACGCTCTCCACATTGAATGAGAAACTCTAATAGCGTAAGATTTTCTCATTTTAGATCTTTTTATCGTCAATCAATCAAAACGATACTTTTATATATCATAAATAGTTATGAGTGTGTGGATAACAACATTTGAAAAAAGAAATAAAATGCTTTTTATGAAAGCTTTCGATAATTAAAGGCTTTACAATATTAGGGAGTAGGGAAGACAAATATTGGAAAAGAGTGTGATGATGCCGATTCATAAATGTAAAGATGGTGGTGTATAATAATGAGTTTATCATTATAGCATTCATAGGAGCCGTTGTGAAATGGGCTTGAGAGCATTGAGAAATGTTTCTTTAAAACAGATGTGGGAATTGGCAACGCAAATATATTCCGTTTGGGGCGTTTTGTTCCTTCGTGAGGAATGTGATCTTCATTAAGGAACGCGATAAATAAAAGTGTGAAGCAATGGCAATCTTCATTATAAGATATTGCTGTGGATGCCTTGGAAAATCATAAAGATAAATTAAAAGGAAATGGAAATATAGAAATTTATTTATACCCTTAAAACTTCATATTCTTCCCAGTTTAGGTTGTCTGGTCGTTTCAGGTATAAACAAAACAGAGAATAAATACGCAATTATGTGCGCGTTCCTATTTGGCAATACGACAACTGAAACAGCTTATAAAGCGCTAAATTGTTTTTAGTCTTTGCTTCAAACGTGTTGCACCACTGGAATTAGGTGTTGGTTTACAGGTAATAATAAAAGTACAGGCTTTGTTAGTATGCTGTATTTTACAATAGAAAGCGTTTCTAAGAATTGGAATTATAGAGAGATGGGCGCAGTAAAACATGTTTTAGAAATTTTCCCGTATAGGAAGCGGGAACCTTAATGATGTCTTCAGGGCGTCCAATTGCAACAATTTCACCACCGCGATCTCCACCTTCTGGTCCTAAATCAATAATCCAGTCGGCTGTCTTTATAACATCAAGGTTATGTTCAATGACTATAACTGTGTTGCCTTGCTCGACTAGTTCGTGAAGCACTTCAAGAAGTTTGGAAATATCATGAAAATGTAAACCTGTTGTCGGTTCATCCAAAATATAGAGTGTACGTCCCGTTGTTTTACGAGAAAGTTCTTTCGCAAGTTTTACACGTTGTGCTTCCCCACCAGAAAGTGTGGTTGCTTGCTGTCCTACTTTTATGTAACCCAATCCTACTTTAATGAGAGTTTCCATTTTATTATGAATAGCGGGAATAGCTTGGAAAAATTCCTCTGCCTTTTCAATTGTCATATCCAAAATATCGGCTATAGACTGTCCTTTGAATTTTATTTCTAGTGTTTCTCGGTTATAGCGTTTTCCTTTACAGACATCGCAAGTAACATAGACATCAGGTAAAAAGTGCATTTCAATTTTGATGACTCCATCACCTTGACATGCTTCGCACCGTCCTCCTTTAACATTAAATGAAAAACGCCCAGCTTTGTAACCGCGGGCTTTTGATTCTGGAAGATCGGCAAACCACTCACGAATCGGTGTAAAAGCACCTGTATAGGTTGCGGGATTAGAGCGTGGGGTGCGTCCAATAGGAGACTGGTTGATATCGATGACTTTATCAAGAAATTCTAATCCTTCAATTTTGTCATAGCTGGCAGGGCTGTGATGAGAGCCCATGATATGATGTGATGCTGCTTTGAAAAGCGTTTCAATAAGAAATGTTGATTTTCCTCCTCCAGAAACACCAGTTATGCATGTGAAGGTTCCAAGAGGAATATTCGCATTGATATTTTTGAGGTTATTGCCTTTGGCGCCGATGATTTTAAGTGTTTTCGTTTTTGATATTTTGCGTCGCTCTGTCGGCATTTTAACAGCCATTTTTCCTGAAAGGTATTGGCCTGTGAGAGAGGCTGAATTTTCTATAATTTCCTGCGGTGTTCCTTGCGCTATGATTTCTCCACCATGAACGCCTGCGGCAGGCCCCATATCGACAACATAGTCTGCTGTGAGAATAGCATCTTCATCATGTTCAACAACAATAACTGTATTGCCAAGATTACGCAAATGGCGCAGCATTTCCAACAGGCGTTCATTATCGCGTTGGTGTAAACCGATAGATGGTTCATCTAAAATATAAAGAACGCCTGTAAGACCAGAACCAATTTGGGATGCCAACCGAATGCGTTGGCTTTCTCCCCCTGAAAGCGTTCCTGAATTTCGAGACAAGGTAAGATATTCCAATCCTACATGATTTAAAAAAGCCAAGCGTTCACGAATTTCTTTTAAAATACGTACGGCGATATTACGTTGTTTTTTTGTGAGATATTGATGAACATTGGCAAACCAATCATCTGCCTTTAGAATAGAAAGATCTGATATTTGCCCAATATGCATTCCGTTTATTTTTACAGCAAGTGCCTCTGGTTTTAAACGATAACCGTGACAAGCTGGGCAGGGCGAAGAAGACATATAACGTTCGATTTCTTCTCGAGACCAAGCAGAATCGGTTTCTTTCCAGCGTCTCTCCATATTAGGGATGATTCCTTCAAAGGGTTGGGTCGTTTTATGCGAACCAGAATTATTTTTATAGATAAAAGAAATTTCATCTCTTTTTGTACCGTAGAGAATAGCCTGTTGTGCTTCATTAGAGAGTTCACACCATTGATCTGTGAGTTTGAAACCGTAAGCTTTTCCTAATGCTTCTAAGGTTTGTTTATAGTAAAGTGAATCTGACTTAGCCCAAGGGGCAATGGCGCCATTCTTGAGGGTAAGATTTTTATTGGGCACAATTTTCAGTGGATCCATTGCTTTTTTTATGCCCAGTCCATCGCAGAGAGGACAGGCGCCAAAAGGATTATTGAACGAAAAAAGGCGTGGTTCAATTTCAGGAATAGAAAAACCCGATACAGGGCAGGAAAACTTTTCTGAAAAAATGAGCCGTTTGTGTGTATCATTTTTTGATTTATGAGCAGATTCCTTTGTCGTTTCTTTTTGTGCTAAGGGGTGGTCTGCCATTTCAGCTATGGCAAGCCCATTTGCTAGCTGTAAACAGGTTTCTATACTATCAGCCAAGCGAGAGGTGATATCCTTCTGTACAACAATGCGGTCTACCACGACATCGATGTCGTGTTTATATTTTTTATCAAGAGGTGGAATATCAGCGATTTCATAGAATTTTCCATCAACTTTAGCGCGTTGAAATCCTCTTTTTAAAAGTTCTGTTAGCTCTTTTTTATATTCTCCCTTTCGTCCTCGCACTAAGGGTGCCATAATAAAAATTCGCGTTCCTTCTGGTAAGGCCATAATTTGATCCACCATTTGGCTTACTGTCTGGCTTTCAATAGGAAGTCCTGTTGCAGGAGAATGAGGAATACCAATACGTGCAAAGAGAAGACGCATGTAATCGTGGATTTCAGTAACGGTACCTACCGTTGAACGAGGGTTGCGACTGGTTGTTTTTTGTTCAATGGAGATAGCTGGAGAGAGACCGTCTATGCGGTCGACATCGGGTTTTTGCATGACTTCCAAAAATTGGCGTGCATAGGCTGAAAGGCTTTCGACATAGCGGCGTTGTCCTTCAGCGTAAATTGTATCAAACGCTAAGGATGATTTCCCTGATCCAGAAAGTCCTGTTATAACAATGAGTTTATCACGAGGCAGATCGAGATCAATATTTTTAAGGTTATGCTCACGTGCACCGCGAATGGAGATATATTTTTGATGAGTCATACTTTATCCTTGGCATATGTGGCAAAAATTGAGCACCTAAAATGGAATAAAACTGTTTTTTTAGAATTATAATGTGTTTAACTGCTTTAATGCAAAAGGAAGGTATAAGTTTTGTGAAAAAAATACAAATGAGCAGCTTTTTATTCTCTCGTGGTCGAATAAACTATGCGTTTTTATCATCTTTTGTTATAATTACACTGAATACAATATTGGTAAAGGATAGCAATACCCATATTGATAGTCAATTGCGACATGTAAATTGAAGGTCAAGATGGTTATAACTGTTATAGAACAGAGTATTTTACAAATTAAAATTTTGGAGTTTATGCGATGGCTGGTAGCCTTAATAAAGTTATTTTGATTGGTAATCTTGGTGCGGATCCTGAAATCCGCCGTTTGAATTCTGGTGATCAAGTGGCAAATCTGCGTATTGCTACTTCAGAAAGTTGGCGCGATCGGAATACAAATGAGCGAAAAGAACGCACTGAGTGGCATAGTATTGTTATTTTTAATGAAAACCTTGTCAAAGTTGCAGAGCAATATTTAAAAAAGGGCAGCAAAATTTATATTGAGGGGCAGTTACAGACACGAAAATGGCAAGATCAAAATGGAAATGACCGTTATACAACAGAGATTGTTTTGCAAAAGTACCGTGGCGAATTACAAATGCTTGATGGGCGGGGAGCTGCGAGCGGGGAGCAAGGAGCAAGTCAAGGGGGGAGTTATAGTGGTGGCTTTGCCGATAGTCACTCAAATCAGAGAAATGCTTTTGGTCAAAATAATAATCAATTGGGAGAAAGTTTTTCACACAAATTAGATGATGACGTCCCTTTTTAAGAGTCTTTAAATTGCAGTATTATGATCATTTTATGGTTTGCTTGTTTCAGATTTTTGAAGTTTAGCGAAGTGAAAATTGTTAATTATTATTGGTAATTTAAAATATAAATTAATAACATCTTGAAAAATATTGTTAAATTTCTTTTTTGTCATGGGAGAGAAATTAGCATTTTTGTGTATTTTTCGCTATAAATAAAGTGAAATGATTCTTTTTTGAAAGTTTTGAAATTGTGACCGATCTTACTCCACACCCAGAACGTGATGTGCTAACCGGTATTGAACCAATCAGTATTATTGATGAAATGCAACGCTCCTATCTCGATTATGCGATGAGCGTGATTGTTTCACGTGCACTCCCTGATGTCCGTGATGGTCTTAAGCCTGTTCATCGACGTATCCTTCATGCTATGAATGAGATGGGGCTTTCTTTCAATAAGTCGTATCGTAAATCTGCTGGTGTTGTTGGTGAGGTTATGGGGAAATTTCATCCCCATGGTGATGCTTCAATTTACGATGCATTAGTGCGTATGGCGCAGGACTTTTCTTTAAGAAATCCATTAATTGATGGTCAGGGAAATTTTGGTTCCGTTGATGGTGATCCACCCGCGGCTATGCGCTATACTGAGTGTCGTTTAGAAAAAGTTTCAGAAGAACTTTTAGCTGATATTGATAAAGATACTGTTGATTTTCAGGATAATTACGATGGGCGTGAGCGTGAACCGGTTGTCTTACCAGCGCGTTTTCCCAATCTTTTGGTTAATGGGTCAGGGGGAATTGCTGTGGGAATGGCAACCAATATTCCTCCCCATAATCTTGGTGAAGTCGTTGATGGTTGTATCGCTTTGATTGATAATCCCGATATCACACTCGATAAAATAATTGAAATTATTCCTGGTCCGGATTTTCCTACAGGGGGTATTATCCTTGGCCACTCTGGTGTTCGTGCAGCTTATGAAACAGGGCGTGGCTCAATCATTATGCGTGCTAAAGTTGAGATCGAAGAAATTCGCAGTGGTCGACAAGCAATTATTGTGAGTGAGATCCCTTATCAAGTTAATAAGGCAACAATGATTGAGAAAATGGCTGAATTGGTGCGCGATAAACGCATTGAGGGAATCTCTGATTTGCGTGACGAATCTGATCGTGATGGATATCGGGTTGTTATTGAGCTGAAGAAAGATGTTGTTGCGGAAGTTGTTTTAAACCAATTATATCGGTATACGCCGCTACAAACTTCCTTTGGTTGTAATATGGTTGCTTTGAATGGGGGAAAACCCGAACAGATGACGTTGCTTGATATGCTTCGTGCATTTGTTTCTTTTCGGGAAGAAGTTGTCAGTCGGCGAACAAAATATCTTTTGCGTAAAGCGCGTGAGCGAGCACATGTTTTGGTTGGCCTTGCCCTTGCTGTTGCCAATATTGATGAAATTATAGCGCTTATTCGCAAAGCTCCTGATCCGCAGACAGCACGTGCACAGTTAATGGAGCGACGCTGGCCAGCGATGGATGTCGCGCCTTTGATTAAACTTATTGATGATCCTCGTCATATTATTCATGAGGATGGTACTTATAACCTCTCTGAAGAACAGGCGCGTGCTATTTTAGAATTGCGTTTGCAACGATTGACAGCCCTTGGGCGTGATGAAATCGCTGATGAATTGAATAAAATTGGCGTGGATATCGCTGACTATCTTGAGATCTTGGCATCACGCGTACGCATTATGTCTATTGTTAAGGATGAGTTGAGTGCTCTTCGTGAGGAATTTGCAACGCCGCGACGTACCGTATTTGGTTTTGGTAGCGCTGAGATGGAGAGTGAAGATCTGATCGCACCAGAGGATATGGTGGTAACGGTAAGCCATAGTGGCTATATTAAGCGTGTGCCTCTTAATACCTATCGTGCACAGCGACGTGGTGGTAAGGGGCGTTCTGGTATGTCCACGAAGGATGAGGATTTTGTAACGCGGTTGTTTGTTGCCAATACGCATACTCCGGTTCTTTTCTTTTCATCACGTGGGATTGTTTATAAGGAAAAAGTTTGGCGGCTGCCGCTGGGGACACCCCAATCGCGTGGGCGGGCTTTGATCAATATGCTTCCTTTACAACAAGGTGAGCGTATTACAACGATTATGCCTTTGCCTGAAGATGAAGCGAGCTGGAGTGCATTAGATATTATGTTTGCGACAACACGTGGAACTGTGCGTCGTAATAAATTATCAGATTTCGTTCAGGTTAATCGTAATGGTAAAATTGCGATGAAACTTGATGAAGAAGATGAAATTCTTTCTGTTGAAACCTGTACAGAACATGATGATGTTGTTCTAACAACAGCCAAAGGACAATGTATCCGTTTTCCAGTTGTTGATGTTCGGGTCTTTGCTGGGCGTAATTCTGTGGGAGTTCGTGGTATCAATTTAGCTAAAGGCGATAAAGTCATTTCGATGACAATTTTAGAGCATGTCGAGGCGACGTCCATTGAGCGTTCTGCTTATATTAAACGTGTAATGAATGAACGGCGTGCTTCTGGTGCAGATGCTGATGTTGAAGATGTTATAACTTTTGATGAAGAAGATGGGGGTGCTGAAACAGAGTTAACAGATGAACGTTATGCAGAACTTCATGCACGTGAACAAATGCTTTTGACAGTGAGTGAGTTTGGTTATGGTAAACGTTCTTCTTCCTATGAGTTCCGGATTTCGGGACGTGGCGGAAAGGGGATTCGCGCAACAGATCCATCTAAAACAGCTGAAATTGGTAAATTAGTAGCGGCTTTTCCGGTGAAGGCGCAAGATCAAATTATGTTGGTATCAGATGGGGGGCAGCTTATTCGTGTCCCTGTTGAGGGAATTCGTACTGCTGGGCGCTCAACTAAGGGAGTCACAATTTTTAATACAGCCAAAGGTGAAAGAGTCGTATCGGTTGAACGTATTTCTGAACCTGAAGATGATACGAGTTCATTAGATGATGAAGGTGAGAAGCATTCTGATACAGTTGATATGAGCGAAGAAAAATAATTTTTAAGAGGAAGGAGTAAAGTCATGAAAATTGCTCTTTACGCGGGTTCTTTTGATCCTCTTACAAATGGTCATCTTGATGTTTTGAAAGGGTGTTTTGTGTTAGCTGATAAGGTGGTCGTCGCTATAGGGATACAGGCTGACAAAAAAACACTCTTTAGCTTCGAAGAGCGTGTTGATTTCATTACGCAGGTAGGGAAAGACTTATTTGGTGCAGATTCTAATCGATTGCAGGTTCTTTCATTTAGCAACCTTCTCATTGAGAAGGCGCGTGAAGTTGGTGCTTCATTTCTCATTCGTGGATTGCGTGATGGTACTGATCTTGATTATGAAATGCAAATGGCAGGAATGAATGGTGTTATGGCTCCTGAATTGCAAACTGTTTTTTTGCCGGCAAGTGTTTCTGGGCGCGCGATAACTTCTACATTGGTACGCCAAATTGCCTCTATGGGAGGTGATGTGACACCATTTGTACCGCCCAATGTTGCACAAGCTTTAAGCTCGAAATACCAATCTTTTAGGGGAGAATAAGTGTGTCTCGTAGAATTTTTGCTGTTTTGATATGTGTGTTTTGTTTTTTTTCATTGTTCGCTGTCGCTGGTAATTCTAGCCCAGCAAATGACGCAAATCTTCTTATTTTATCTCTCAAAGATGGTGATGTCATTATTCGTCTGCGTCCTGACTTGGCGCCAAAACATATTGCGCAAATCAAAAGATTAACAGAGGAGGGGGCCTATAATAATGTTGTGTTTCATCGCGTTATTCCTAATTTCATGGCGCAAACTGGTGATGTAGAATTTGGAAAAAAAGGCAGTAGAGATTTTGATCTGAAACGCGTTGGTATGGGTGGCTCAAATTATCCCAATATACCGGCAGAGTTTTCAAAACAGCCGTTTAAGCGTGGTACAGTTGGGATGGCACGGTCACAAGATCCGGATTCCGCGAATTCTCAATTCTTCATTTGTTTTGAGGATGCTGCTTTTTTAAACGGTCAGTATACGGTTGTTGGAGAGGTTATAAAGGGGATGGATGTTGTTGATAAAATAAAAAAAGGTACGACAAGTAATAATGGATCTGTAAAAAATCCTGATGTTATTAATGCTGCTACTTTACAAGTTGAGAAATGAATCAAGGGAGCTTTCCATATGGCTGAGAATAAAAATCCAGAGAATACTTTAATTCTTGAAACAACAAAGGGCAGAGTTGTTATTGAGCTTTTTGCTGATTTGGCACCTTGTCATGTTGCACGTATTAAAGAACTGGTACGGGAAGGTGCTTATGATAATGTTATTTTCCATCGCGTTATTGATGGTTTTATGGCGCAAACAGGGGATGTGCAATTTGGAAAGAAGGATAGTGAAAAATTCAATTTATCACGTGCTGGTATGGGGGGAGCAGAAAAACCAAATTTAACAGCAGAGTTTTCAAATCTTTCTCATAAGCGTGGTACAGTTTCTATGGCACGGAGTCAGAATCCAAATTCTGCTAACTCTCAGTTTTTTATTTGTTTTGCAGATGCTCCGTGGCTTGATCGTCAATATTCCATATGGGGGCAGGTTGTTGAAGGTATGGAAAATGTTGATAAAATTAAACGTGGTGAACCTGTTGCAGATCCAGATTCAATTACCAAAGCCATTATTGCTGCGGATGTAGAATAGTATAAACTATACTGATTTCAATTGTAAGTTTCTAAGAAAAAGTACTCTTTTCTGATCAATAAAGGCACACGAAACTCTTTTGTAGTATCACGCTTACCTTTTATAATTTCGAGCTAAGCATTGTCCATATATTTTCTTCAATCGGATCTTCCTGAAGAATATAACGTAACGGATTTGTACAAACACCTGTCAGAATAAGAAAACGCAAAGTCTGTTGTATTATGGTTGTTGTTTGGCAAAGTGTTTTATAAAAAATTCGGCATTTCTCTTCAATCCATTGTCGGTCTTAATGGTTTTATGATGTTACTTTCTTAAGAGAGCGTGTGCTTTTGTTTCTGCTCGTAAATCAACATCCAATCCTAATGCAGAAGCATGTTTGAAACACATATTAAGATGGATAAGAGCTTTACTCGCTCATCCAGTTTTCCTAGCAAGGTGGAAAACCAGCATTTATATATATTGGCGTAATCTTTAAAATAAGAAGACAGTTTAATCTTAGAAGAATATAATAAAGGCGCAGAAGTGAAACAAATGGCTAGTCTTGCCATCTCCTTTTTAACTCAACTTTACTTTTTTAAAAGTATCTAATGCAATATCTTTTAAATAATGAAGATTATGCATGGACTTACGCTTTTATTTTTCTCGTTTTTTAATAGAGGAATGCTCCAAACGGAATACACTTGTGTTGCGTATTTACGTGTTTTTTAAGAAGCATTTCTTAGTACATACCAACGTTCACTTCCACGATGATATTCATGGCATGTATAGTTTTAAAGCTATAAATAGTATAAAATCTATTATGTACCACCTTCTTTAAAGCTTATGAAGGAGCAAGCGGGTACCATCATACGCTTTTTCAGCCTCTAATGTTACGATAGAGCTTTTGGTATTTGAGAATCTTTACAAAAAGCATTTTTAGTTTTTTAAAGTATTTTTATTTACACGTTAATTTCTTTTGTGAATTATCTCTAATGCCAAGAGCTATCTCAATATTGTGAGTGGATAAGTGATTATGCTCATTTGCGTTTTTATTAAGCGTGAGGATCGCTGTGCCCAGTAGATGAAAAATTTTTATCTGTAAAAGTTAAAGAATATGTAAGCTGTACAATGCGTTCAAAATTTTCTTCTATGGGTACAAAGTTACTGCTTATGGAAGTATGTGAAGATGAAATTATTGTGATAATAATGTTGCAGTTCTGTTAAGGATAAGCGTAGGTATTTTGAGGTATGATATTATAAGGATTTTACTATTTTTTGGGAGCTAGATTATCACTTTTATTATGGTGGTTTCTTAACAAGAAATGTTCTTTTATCTCGTTTAATTTTTGATGCTGATTACAATATTGAGCGAATCAAAAATTAATTCATAAAGCTTTTGACAATGCTCGTAAGGGGATATCTTTTTTCTTTCTATAGAGATATGCATTGATGGAATCAAAAAGACGAGAGTTATGATAAAGACATTTCATTATAGAAAAATTGCTCAAGATGGGTATGCACGTCGAGGCGAAATTATAACGGGGCGAGGATGTGTTCGTACACCCGCATTTATGCCTGTTGGGACGGCAGGAACCGTTAAGGCTATGTATATGGATCAAATTCGTGATCTTGGTGCAGATATCATTTTGGGGAATACTTATCATTTAATGTTACGTCCAGGAGCTGAACGTGTTGCGCGTTTAGGAGGATTACATGAATTTTCACGCTGGAGCGGACCTATTTTAACCGATTCTGGTGGCTTTCAGGTTATGTCATTGGCGGGAATCCGTAAAATTACTGAACAAGGTGTGATTTTTCGTTCTTACATTAATGGAGCCTACTATGAAATGAGTCCAGAGCGTTCTATCGAAATTCAAGAACTTCTTGGTGCGGATATCCAGATGCAGTTGGATCAATGTATTGCATTACCCGCAACTGAAAAAGAAATGGAAGAAGCTATGGAACTTTCATTGCGGTGGGCGCTGCGTTGTAAAACAGCTTTTGGAGAGCAGCCAGATAAAGCATTGTTTGGGATTGTTCAAGGTGGTGATAATATGAAACTGCGTGAACGTTCTGCTCAAGCATTAAAAGAAATAGATTTAAAAGGTTACGCTATTGGAGGGCTTGCTGTTGGTGAGCCGCAGAGTGTTATGACAGCAGTATTGGATACTACTTGTCCGATTTTACCAGAGGATAAACCACGCTATCTTATGGGAGTAGGGACACCTGATGATATTTTACAAAGTGTTGCTCGTGGTGTTGATATGTTTGATTGTGTTATGCCGACGCGTGCAGGACGTCATGGTTTAGCTTTTACCCGCTTTGGTAGAATTAATTTGCGTAATGCGCGTTATGCAGAAGATCCACTTCCTCTTGATCCACAGTCACTTTGTCCAGCAGCACATGATTATAGTTGTGCTTATTTGCATCATTTGATTAAATCTGGTGAATCTCTTGGGGGAATGTTGTTGACGTGGAATAATCTTTTTTATTATCAACAACTTATGCAGGGAATTCGTGATGCCATTGAGGAAGGCTGTTATGCCGATTTTTGCGCTGAAACGCGTGCTCTATGGGCACAAGGACGCTAAAATATTAATCGTAATATAGCGCCTCATTTTTTTATTGAATTTATTCTCGCACTTACAAATTTAGCTAAAAAATGAAATTAGAAACATCTTCCAAAATTATAAAATTCCACTATCTTAGGATATAACAGTGCGGTTTTATAGGGCACATATTCTTTTTCTAATTACTAGATAAAAACAGAAACTGTTACTCCGGTACGCGCTACCTGATCCGGAGAAAAACAGTTTTTCTGTTTCTGATGACTGTTTACAGCAACAATGTTAATGAGGCGTTAGCGAACTCTTAAAGAAGTATGAAAATTGTATTTTTATGAGCTACTTTGTGTTTTTTATTACTAAAGGTAAAGAATGGATTATATACAATCGAACAGATAAATTTTTAGAAAATTAAAATAAAACTAAAATAAAATTACAACATTTAAAATGTTATAATTTTATTTTTTAAGTTTTTATATATAAATATTCTTTAAAATAGATTTATGTAATATTATTTATATAATAAAAATATAGATATTATGTCATAATAAATTAAATATTAATCACGGTAATTGTCATGTTTATAAAACATCAATAAACATACTTATACAAAATTTATTATATTTGTTTTTTGCTTTGTTTATAGAATTTATCTGAAAATAATCATAATATATTTACGTGAATATTTTAATTTACAGATAGTGAGTTAGATATCTGATGCGATTCCTCTGTTAGATGAGGGAGGGGTAAAGATGTCTAAAAGAGGGTATTTAATAAATCTAGAAACCAAGCACTATTATCATGAGAATTTTTAAAAGACTCTATAATAATTTATAAGAATGGCCTAAAGTTGAAATTATAGCTTATCGATTTGGGGGATCTGTATTCAGGTAGCAAAATAAAGCAACAATAATTTTGGGGGAGAAGTTTTATCTTTGTATCAAGATAATGATGAGATATTATTCACTTGTTTGAAATGCATTCTTCGGCAAATTTTAGAATTATTTATAGGATATAGTATATCGTTGCAAAATAAAGTTTTCACTGTAAAATTACAATGGCTGAAAAGAGGAGACAAAGTTTATTATCTGGTAGATCTGATAGAAATAGGTGAATACGTCTATGATCTTGAGGTTTTCAAAGATTTTCCATTAAAGAATCTTACTTAAAACTCTATAAAATGCTTTATATATCAAAATATTTCTAAAACTTTATTGGGGACTATTGGGCATGCGTATAATAATGTTTTGAATTTTTGTTTGTGTGTATTACAGATATTTACAGTTAAAACTCCTATCCAGAAGTGATAGTATGAAGGATTTTTATCAACAAAAGGTTCTTGCATTGGGAATTGATTCGAGAATACGGCGTTTAATAATTTTAGCTCTTGCCGTGGGGAGTTTTGCTATTGGTACTGCAGAGTTTGTCGCAATGGGGCTACTGCCAGAGATGGCACGAAGTTCCTATGTTGATATTCCTACCGCTGGTCAATATATTTCTGCTTATGCATTAGGAGTTGTGATTGGAGCACCTCTTTTAGCTGTGGCAACAGCTCAGGTATCACGCAAAACTGTTTTGATGGGATTAATGCTTTTTTATGCCTTAGCAAATATTGCTAGTGCCTTTTTTTCTGATTTTAGCATATTAGTAGTATTACGCTTTCTCAGTGGACTTCCCCATGGAATCTATTTTGGACTTGCGGCTATGGTTGCTTCTTCAATGGTAGAAATGAAAGAACGTTCTAAAGCTGTTGGATATGTTATGCTCGGCTTAACAATTGCAACCGTTTTGGGAGCACCCAGTGCTACTTGGATTGGTCAACTTATTGGTTGGCAGATTGCTTTTGTCCTTGTGGGTATGATTGCTTTATTGTGTAGCTTGCTTATTTGGAATTTTTTTCCTTGTGATTCAAGTTTTCCAAAAACGAATCCTTTGCAAGAAATGGGTGTATTAAAGCAAAAGCAGGTGTGGCTTCTTTTGTTGATGGTGTCGGTGGGAGCGTCAGGATTATTTTCTGTTTTCACTTATATCAAGCCAACATTAATGCATATTTCTGGTGTTTCACTTGAGTGGGTACCATTTATTATGCCGTTAGTTGGATTGGGAATGGTGATAGGAAATCTCTTGGGGCCTAAATTAGCTGTTAAAATTGGCATTTCACCGATGATATTTTTCTCTATGCTTTGGAGCGTATTTGTTTTTTTTCTTTTTTTCTTTTTATCCTATGCTCCGTTAACAGCGGCAATAGGATGCTTTTTTGTTGGAACTTCTTTTGCTGCTATGCCTTCTATACAAACAAAAATTATGGATGTTGCACTACAGGGACAGATTTTGGCAGGAGCATTAATGCAGTCTGCTTTTAATATTGCCAACGCTCTTGGTGCTGAATCTGGAGCATTAGTTTTAAAATTGGGCTATAGTTATGAATATACAGCTGTTTTAGGAAGTGTTCTAACTTTGTGTGGATTAATGGTTTTTTGCATCTCATGGTATATGGAGAAGCATGCTTAATATTTTTCATTTTTTTAATGAAGAAGGAATTTTTATATTTATTTTTAGTTATTGGAATGTCCTGTTGGGTTTTTCAATATGAAGTAAGAAATGCGCAGTGCTAATGGAATAGCAAGACAAAATAAAAGACCCATGAGCACTATAAGAAGAGTTTTTGCTGCTAAGATCATTCCTATTGTTCCTCCAGGATTAAAGAGGCCTGCAAGATTGGTGATGACTCCTGCTAGAGTTGCACTTAAGGCTGCTGAAAATAGTTGTACAGAGGTAAGGGATTCACTGGCACGGAGAGCATCTTCATCATTTGCACATTGTAAGATCCTTGTGAGCAAATGTGGCCATGCTATGCCCGCACTGATTCCAATAGAAAACAGTGCTAAGCAAATAATAAAAATATATTCAAGCGCGGAAACTTCTGTTGGGATGAGCCATAAAAGAATCATTATGCCTAACAGTTTTAATAGGGGCGAGTATACAATGATGTTGCGAATTTTTTTTGTGGAGAGACCAGCACTTGAGATGGCTCCACATGTCCACCCTAGGCTCATAAGTGCTGCTATATAACCAGCAATAAGTGGAGCTTGCCCATGAAGCTCTTGAAGAAAAAGTGGAAAATAAAGTTCTATACTGTATACGACTGTTGTCATAACGAGTATCAATGCGTAAACAGAAAAGATTTCAGAAGAGAAAGAAAAGGATTTGCGGGGCAACATAGGATGAGGGGTAGATGATTCGATTTTTGCTAGAACAAAAAGAAGACTAAGTCCGATAACTAATCCGCAAATTTTTGCTATTGTAGACTCCATAGCCCCTCCAACAGAAATAATAAAAATCAATAAGGTGAGTGTGAAAAGCTGGAGAAGAGGAAGAGGGGGTGTTGGAACATCGTTTTCATTCTTTTTTGGTAAAAATTTAAAGGCGATGAGTGAGAAAAATATAGCTAATACGCCAATGATCAAAAAGGATGCTCGCCATAGCCCATAATATACAGAAAGCCCCCCGATTGCTGGTCCTAACAAGGTTGATATTCCCCACATTCCAGAGATAATACTTAATGCATGTGACCATAAAGATGGGCTGAAAACAATCCGTACCATGGAATAGGATAGGGATAACAAAGAACCACTTCCAAATCCTTGAATAAAGCGTCCTATTAAAAACAATGGCATAGATGAAGAAATGCTGCACATAAAAGTGCCTAGGGTGAAGATAAGTCCAGAAATAACATACGCATTGCGAGGACCTAATTTCCCTAATATTTTTGTTGCAAGTGAAGTACCCACGAGTGAAGCTGTAATAAAGACAGTAGCCACCCAAGAATAATATATTTCACTGCCAATATGATTCATAAGAGAGGGTAAAATAGTAATAACAATATAAACGTTGGTGGCGTGTAACACAACTCCACCTGTAAACGTTAAAAAGCAAAGACCATTTTTACCCAATAAAAGCGCAGACCAGCCCTGTTTTTTCACTGTTTTTTGCTATTTAATAAAAATCTATCCTCTTTTTACTTATAAGGTACTTCTTTGAATTTGCCAAGAGAAATTCAAAGCTCTGTTTAGAGCTTTGAATTTTAATTTAAGTAATAACTTAACTGCCCATTGCTTTTTTGAGATTCTCATCAATTTTATCGAGGAAACCTGTTGTAGAAAGCCACTTTTGTTTAGGCCCAATCAAAAGTGCGAGATCTTTGGTCATAAAACCTTCTTCGACGGTTTTAATACAAACTTCTTCCAATGTCGTGGAAAAGTTTTTTAACTTCTCATTGTTATCTAGTTTAGCACGGTGCGCTAGTCCACGCGTCCATGCAAAAATAGATGCAATAGAGTTCGTTGATGTTTCTTCATTCTTTTGATGCTGACGATAATGGCGTGTTACAGTGCCGTGTGCTGCCTCTGCTTCAACAATTTTGCCGTCAGGTGTCATGAGAACAGAAGTCATGAGACCCAGAGAACCAAAGCCTTGGGCAACAATATCAGATTGGACATCACCATCATAGTTTTTACATGCCCATATGTATCCACCTGACCACTTTAATGCAGAAGCAACCATATCATCAATAAGACGGTGTTCGTAATATAATTTACGGTTTTCAAATTCAGTTTTAAATTCCGTATCGAATATTTCTTGAAAGATATCTTTAAAACGACCATCGTAAGTTTTTAGAATGGTATTTTTTGTTGAAAGATAAACTGGAACATTCCGTTGTAGTCCATAATTAAAGGATGCGCGGGCAAAATCACGAATTGACTCATCAAGGTTATACATAGCCATGGCAACCCCTGCGCTTGGAGCATCAAAAACATCATGTTCAATAACTTGATTATCATCACCGACAAATTTAATACTTAATTTCCCTTTTCCTGGAAATTTAAAATCTGTTGCCTTGTATTGATCACCAAAAGCGTGACGTCCGATAATAATTGGCTTTGTCCAGTTAGGAACAAGGCGAGGGACATTTTTACAGATAATGGGTTCGCGAAAAATGACTCCTCCTAAAATATTGCGGATTGTGCCATTAGGTGATTTCCACATTTTTTTTAGGTTAAATTCTTTAACGCGTGCCTCATCAGGTGTGATGGTTGCGCATTTTATACCAACCCCATATTTTTTGATAGCATTGGCAGAATCGATAGTTACCTGATCATTGGTTGCATCACGATTTACGACGGAAAGATCATAATATTTTAGATCAATGTCGAGGTAGGGATGGATTAATTTATCTTTGATATATTTCCAGATGATGCGGGTCATCTCATCCCCATCAAGTTCAACAACGGGGTTTTCTACTTTGATCTTTACCATTAGAAATCCTTTTTCTTTTAAGCGATACTACTTGTATAACACTTTCAAGTTTATAATGAAAAGTAAAAACAAGGGAAAAAAGCATTCAAATATGAGCTTTTAGAATATATTATCAATAGAGTATAAAATTTTGTTGGAGGGTTTAATTTTTGAAAAGAAGTGATGTGTTTGCAAATCTATAATTATTCGATGATTGATGAAGAATCTGTTTAATAGATAAGGTAGTTAGATCACCGGGGGACGGGGATTATGCATTTTTATTATCAGAGATTTCATTTAATAAGTTGATCGTATTCTGAATTATAGTTTCTTGATTTGTTGTGTTAGGTGAATAAGAAACTATTTTTATATTGCTATTTCAATTCTAAGCTTACGGTCTGTTTGTTTATAAAAAGTTTAATGTGATAACAAAGGCACTGTAATTAGAAATGCTTCATATAAAATGCGTTTGAGATAAACTTCAATTTTGAAGGTTGAAAAAAACGTATAAATGATGCGGCTGGTTTTAATTTAAAAATTAACAGCAGATGCGAAAATATGACTTATAAATTACCGTATCGCGAGCTAGAATCTTCTAATTCTTATGTTTTATCGATTCTTATTGTTATTAACTGTGTGCAGTAAAGCACTATCCTCGAAATGCAACAAAGAAATTAATCACCTAATGATTCTTGTATCCTTTTTACGAAGGAGATTCCTTTTAAAATCTTATTCCCTCATTTTTATTTATGCATCCCTCATTTTTAAAAACACAAATAAAATGAATATATTACACATATAAAAAAGAAACATGGTACGCCCAAGGGGAATCGAACCCCTGTTTCCGCCGTGAAAGGGCGATGTCCTAACCGCTAGACGATGGGCGCAAACCAATGATGAGGCTTATAGAGAGGATCTTTTTACTTCGCAAGCCCTCTGTGTCATTTTTTTTGAAAAAAGTGTGTTTTATTGAATAATTTTTGAGCGATTCCTGTTTAGATCATTTTATTTTCTAAGATTTTTTGTAGAAAAAATATAAAGTTATCATGATTAATAGAAAATTTTGATGTGGGTATCATCTCAGGGAATGATATTTTCAGTTTTGAGGAGTAGGCAAAAATGATCAAAAACAGCATTTTTAATGTATTTATTTTTTGCATATTTTATCGCTTGTTATCTTTGCTCACCACATGAGAATATTATTTAACTTGCTTGAAAGAGCCTTTATACAGAAAGATTTCTCATTTGAGCTTATCATAAAGCAAAAACTGTATAATTTATGAAGTGGAAAGACAATATTTATTACCAAATTAACAAATAATACCAATCATACAAAAGTTTTTTTGATGAATAATCCATAAATTATTTGCAGTTTAACAAAATATAAATAGATATCTGTATGATAAAAATGAAAATATTAAAGCAATTTTTATAGAAAATATAAAAAAATATTTTTTCATATTTACTTTTACATGTCTGTAAAATTTTTAAAATTAAAAACCATTCATTTGCTCTTTTACATATTGAGAAGGTTTTTGATTTGAAAATGAATTAGCGTCGATAAAGGGCAGATTGAGATTTTTGTCATTTCAATTCGCTAGTTTTTTAAAGAGGTGGCAATAAGTTTAGATAAAATATTCGAGTTTTGTAAATTTATTCTCCATATTTATAATATTTCAGAATTATGGTATACACATATTAAGTCTTGTTTTTTAATTTAATGTAAGGTTCTATTTTGATATATGGGTTCATTAATATTTTTGCATTAAAGATTTATAGTTCAAACTATGGAATGGTAGGAAGGAATGTGTTATTATTTACTGATCTACTTTGTTTTATCCATTCTTTTAATTTATCATATGAAAGAATGTTTTTTGTTCCGTATTTGTTAATTTAGAAGAGATGTTTTTATTCTTTCTTACTAAGTCTTCAATATTCTTTAACTTGTGATTGATTATTTTTCTAGAACTTTTCTTTATGGAAACTTGCATTTATCAGTTTTACAGATTTTCATTCTGAATTAGATGTTTTATAAAGATTCTGAAATCTTTGAAGACAATAAATATTATATTTTTAGGAATGTTGATTGAACAAGCGGGGATCATTCTATTGGAGAACATGAAGTGAATAGAGCAGGGTATTTCTTTTGTTCTTATGAACATAAGTACTTTTTGTGTTGATTGGCACATCATTTAAACGATTTTTCAATGAAGATAGGGATTAGTGGTTAATAATGGCAGAAGCTTTAAAAGTTGGTGTTGCGGGACTTGGTACGGTTGGTACTTCAGTTGTTCGAACTCTATGTGAAAAAGCGAATAGTTTAGCTTGTCAATGTGGGCGATTTATCAAAGTTGTTGCTGTTAGTGCGCGCGATAAAGGCCGCAATCGTGGAATTGATCTTAGTGGTATAAAATGGTTTGATTCACCTGTGGAGTTGGCTGCTTCTGATGAGATTGATGTTTTTGTAGAGTTAATTGGTGGTGAATTGGATGTGGTGTATACCGCTGTTAAGAGAGCGCTTGAGGCGGGACATCATGTTGTAACAGCCAATAAAGCTCTTCTTGCTCAACATGGCGTAGAGCTGGCTATAATTGCAGAAAAAAAAGGTGTTTTTCTTCATTTTGAAGCAGCTGTTGCAGGGGGGATTCCTGTTATCAAAGCGATGAGAGAATCACTTGTTAGTAATCGCATATCGCGAATTTATGGTATTCTCAATGGAACCTGTAATTATATATTAACACGCATGTTTACGGAAGGTCTTTCATTTAAAGATTGTTTAGCAGATGCACAGAGACTTGGGTATGCTGAAGCAGATCCAAGTTTTGATATTGAGGGAAATGATACTGCTCATAAATTAGCTTTGTTGACAAGCTTGGCATTTGGAACTGCTGTTTCGTTAGATGATGTTTATGTTGAAGGAATTCATAATATTTCGCAAATTGATATTCGAGCAGCTGATGAATTGGGGTATCGGATTAAGCTTTTAGGGGTTGCATTAAAAACGGATTCTGGAATAGAGCAACGCGTTCATCCAACAATGGTACCAACATCCTCAATGATTGCACAGATAAATGGTGTAACCAATGCTCTTTCTATTCAAAGTGATTTATTAGGTGAATTACTGTTTTCTGGTCCTGGCGCCGGAGGAAAGGCAACAGCATCAGCCGTTATTGGTGATTTGGCTGATATAGCAAAAGCGCGTTCTGGTTTTCAGTATGCACCTGTTTTAAGACGTCCAGCATTAGAACTTGCTCCTCATAAAAAAGCACGTATTTCGCATCATGCAGGTGGTTATTTTATTCGTTTAAATGTTCATGATCGTACTGGTGTTTTTGCCGCTGTCGCAAGGCATATGGCTGATAATCACATCTCATTGGAGTCGATTGTTCAAAGATCTTTTGTAGAAGATCAAATTGAAAAAACAATTATTTTAATTACGCATGAAACAACAGAGCTGAATGTACGACAGGCACTTGCAGAAATTGAAAAAGATGGACATCTTGTTGCAAAATCTCAATTTATTCGTATTGAACCTATGACAGAGAATTGATAACTTTCTTGATAATGACAAAAAGGAACGCTTGAGTTCTTTTATCTCTTGTGGAAAATTTTCATCTTTGCCAAAAAACTTTATTCTTAGTATTTAATAAGGACTCATATTTTTTCTGGTATTCATTCGGTAGGATTTTTTCATATGCCCACAACTCAGAAGATTTTAAATGGACTTGATCGTATTTTGACGCTTGAATTGGTACGTGTTACTGAACGTGCTGCTGTTGCTGCTGCACGCTGGCGCGGACGTGGCGATGAAAAGGCAGCGGATCAAGCTGCTGTAGATGCAATGCGGCAGGAACTTAATCGATTGCCTATTGATGGTACAGTGGTGATTGGTGAAGGTGAGCGGGATGAAGCGCCTATGCTTTATATTGGAGAAAAAGTAGGTCTTCAAAGTGGATTGGCGATCGATATTGCACTTGATCCACTAGAGGGAACAACACTTTGTGCTAAAAATATTGCCAATTCTTTGGCAGTAGTTGCAATTGCTGAAAAGGGTAATCTCCTTTATGCTCCTGATGTTTATATGAACAAAATTGCTATTGGTCCTGGTTATCCAAAGGGAGTAGTCGATATAGATGCTTGTCCTACCGATAATATACATGCTCTTGCGAAGGCTAAAGGAGTAGCCGTTAATCAGATTACTGTTTGTATTATGGATAGACCTCGTCATGAAAAATTGGTTAATGAAGTACGAGCGACAGGGGCGTCGATTCGCTTGATTGGGGATGGAGATGTGGCTGCTGTTATTGATACAACTGATCCAGAAGAAACAGGTATTGATATCTATATGGGGATTGGTGGAGCACCTGAAGGTGTCTTAGCTTCTGCTGCTTTGCGCTGCATTGGAGGACAGATGCAAGGTCGTTTGCTGCTTGATACAGAAGAGAAAATTGCTCGTGCAGCTAAAATGGGGATTAGTGATCCCGATAAGGTTTATACAATGGAAGAAATGGCAAAGGGTGATGTTTTGTTTTCAGCAACAGGGGTGACAGATGGCAATATGCTTTCTGGTGTTAAATTTACATCTCGTTACATTCAAACGGAAACTCTCGTAATGCGCTCCCATACGGGTACAGTCCGTAATATTAAAGCAAAGCATAGAAATCATTCGAAATTTGATTAATGCTTTCTTTTTTGTCACTAAAAATAGAGGGAGTTTTTCTAGGAAAAACGCTTCCATGAATCTACTTTCATGGAAGCGTTTATAGATATGAGAATACCTTAAATATTATGAGATCTGGACAGAATGTACCCAGCCATTTTTATCTTCTATGTTCTCTTTTTGAATGCCAACCAATTGTGTACGAAGCTGCTTTGTAACTTCTCCAACTGTTTCATTTCCAATAATAAATTCTCCCCCTTTATATCTAAAACGACCAATTGATGTGACAACGGCAGCTGTACCACAAGCAAAGGCTTCTTTAAGGTGTCCACTCTTTGCATCTTCTTGAAGCGCTGTAAAAGAATAAGGACGCTCTTCTATTTTTAATCCCATTTGTTGAGCTAACCTTAAGATTGAATCACGGGTTATCCCTGGAAGGATAGTTCCATTAAGTGGGGGGGTTACAAGTGTATTATTGTCCATAATAAAGCAGACATTCATACCACCAAGTTCTTCAATCCATTTATGTTCAATCATATCAAGGAAGAGTACTTGGCTACAATTATTTTCAGTTGCAGTTTTTTGTGCCAGTAAGCTTGCTGCATAGTTTCCACCACATTTGGCAGCCCCTGTTCCTCTTGGACCGGCACGACTATAATCTGTTTCAATCCAGACGCTGACAGATTTTTCTTCTCCTTTGAAATAGGATTCAACTGGAGAGGCTATGACACAAAAAAGATATTCTTGAGAAGGGCGGACTCCCAAAAAGTTTTCATTGCCAAACATAAATGGACGGATATAGAGGCTAGCGTTGGGCTGATCAGAAACCCATTTTTGATCAATCTTTACTAATTGATGAACGGCATCCAGAAAAATATCTTTTGGCAATTCTGGCATAGCTAAACGCCTCGCTGATTCTATAAAGCGTTGTGCATTGGCATCAGGACGGAAGAGCAAGATGCGTCCATCTTTTGCACGATATGCTTTTAAACCCTCAAAAATTTCCTGTCCGTAATGTAAAACGGTACTTGCAGGGTTAATTTCTAAAGCTTTGTATTGAGAAATGACGGCATTGTGCCAGCCTTTGTCTTCAGTCCATTGAATAGTACACATGTGGTCTGTAAAAAATTGACCAAAACCGGGACTTTTTAAAATTTCTTCATATTTTTCTTCTGACAGAGGAGATGGGTGTTTTTCTATTTTAAAGGGAAGCGATGATATGGGAGATTTCATAAAAAACCTTTTGAGTATGTTTCATTTTTATTAATAAAAATAATGAAATATTTTGATTATAACTCTATTATTAACAAAACCTTTGTGTCAATGTTTTATTATAGAATACAAAGGGGTTTATTATAGAATTCAAAGGCTAGAGTAGGGTAGATATTTTAATTCTATCCTCGCTTCTTTTTCTCAACTTTATGAAGTAAACTGGAACTTTTGTTTATAATTATCGTTTTCTCACAATAAGTATCTGAATAATTGCATATATGCATATTTTCTAGAAATTTAAAGGTAAGGGAATTGAGAAAAGGAATCCACTATGATTGATAAAAATTATCACACATATGAAGAACGTATGGCCGCAGAAAGAAGAGGTCGTGAACAACCTGTTTCAATCGCTAAGGGTATTTTTGCTATTCTTCTTGCGATGGTTATTATCTGGTTTATTTTTGGTTTTTTAGGATCTTTTTTTGCAAAATCTCCTGAACATAGTTCGCGTTATAATACCCCAGAAACAAGCCAAAGTGTAACAACGCCCAAAAAAGATTTAAATTCGCTTCCTCCTGTACCTTATACCTATAAGGGTACGGAGTAATTTTTTCGTAAATATAATCTTTTAGATAGGGCGAAAATCGACGTAGATTAAAGAATAAAGTCAGTGCAAACAGATAAGCGAAAAAGAGAGGAATGATTTTAATTTCTGAAGTTTTTGATAAGTAATTAAATGGTATGGAAATAAATAATGCAACGGTTGTTAAAACCGTTGCATTATTGGTTTAGCGTGTGATGAAGCAGCTTCCACCAGAACTTTTAATGGATTCACAAAGGATTATGGCTTCATTACGGTCTTGCGCTTGAATCCGAACACGGTAATAAGTACCTTTTCCTGGTATAAAAGCGGATTGAATATTTAAAGAACGGGCACCGATAAGGAATCCAAATTTAGATTTCATATTTTTTAAAGAATTTCTAGCGAGCTCATACGTTGGTTGAGATGCAAGTTGTACGTAATAACTTTCTGAATTTTGTGCTGCGACTCTGTTTGGTGATATGGGGCGAGACGCGGCTGGTGTTTCAACTTGTGTATTTCTTTCTGCATGGGAAGGGATAGGGATAAATTTTTCTTCAATATTTGAGCTAGAATTATTTTCTGCGATTATTTTATCAATATTATTTTTGAGATCATGATCTCTTTCTTGGTCGTTTATATCAGAATCATGCGACGAAACAAGGGACGAATCTTGAAGTTCATTAGAAGTTTGATCAATGCTTTCTTCAGATTGAGCAGCAGTTTTGCTGTTTGTTTGATGCGCGGGGGCTAGTGTAACTGTACCATCTTGATTGACAATAACAGTTTGTACTTCTCGCATTGGAATAGTATGATTTATGGCTTCTGTGACTGCATCTTCAACATCAGATTCATTTAAAGACGATGAGGAAACGCTTGAAGATTCTTCAGGGTTTAATTCTTTTAAATTTTCAGGTTGTTCAGAGTTATCAATAAGAAATTGTTGTGTATTTTCTTGTTTCTCATTTTGTTCAGTTGTTTGTTTATAAATATCTAAATTATGTGCAACATCATTTTTCGTTTCAGTTGTTTCTGGTTTGAATTTAAAAGGCGTATTATCAGCGTGGATAATGACCGTTTCTTCATTTTTTTGTGATGGCATAAAAAAATGAGAATAACCAGCAAACCCAAGTCCTATTAAAATAAGTATAAAAAAACCTTTAATGAAAGTTTTACCAAAAATAAAACTTTTAAAGGGAGGAGGAGCTGATGGAGGTGTGGGAACCTCATCTGAGTTTGTGTATGATGAATTCTCGCTAAAAGAGGGAAAATTATATTCCATATTGGCAGAAGAAAAATAGTCGGAATTTTGTTCTTTAGAGTTTATATAAACACCTTCTTTTGAATTTTGCATAGACTGATGAAAAACTTCACTAAAAACCTCGTTTTTCTGTTTTTTTTGAGAAAAATTATCCGTTGGGACATTCCCTACATTGAGTACATCAGCAAATTCTTCTTCTAAACCACCATTAGTTGGCACATCATATTCTGGCGCTTCATACGGGACTTCTGGAACCATAATAGGACCAGTTTTTTCTACGATTTCCTCTGAAAATTTATAAGTATCAACATTGGGAGGGGGAGTATCTCTGTGCGTATAGTTATGGGCAAAAAAGCCATCCGTTTGTTTTGTATTTAAAGAGGGGGATGAGGAAAGAAACTCATCTAAATTATTTTCATTATATGAAATTTCTCTATTTGGGTTAGAGGCACCTTCGGCGTTATTGATGTATTGGGCTCGAGCCTCATCATATATCGGAACTTTTTCGCCATAAGTTTCTTGTTGTGAGGGGGGGGCTGCAAAAAAATGGGGATAATTGGTTGTATGATCTTCTTGTGAAGCTCCCTTTAAATAAGATTGTCTATCAACTGGTGGAGAATCTAAAGGTGAGGAGAAGGTACTTGTTGTTTGATTTCTTGCAGTGTTTTGTCTTTCTGACACAAGATTAGAAGATGAGAAAAACTCATTTTCCTCTGTAGAAGAGGAGACATCAGGATAATCTTTTTTAATCCAATTTTCTTGATCAGCTGAAATTTTATAGGGATGGTTTATAGGAGTGTCATAGAGGTTTTGATTGTCCTCATAAGTTTTTTGTATATTCGTAGTCTCAGGTTGTTGTGAATTTATTTGTGAAAAACGATTGGTTTGTTCAACATCTTCTGGCGTCTCTCTCTTATTTTCGTGCCTTTCAGATTTATCAAAAAAGAAATTTTCTGATTCTGATTGTGACATAAGATTACTTTTTTCAAGAAAAGGATCAGCATTGGTTGCTGTTTTTTTCTGTTGATGTGATTGATTCTTTGGGATTGGTAATGGAGAAAGCTCATCTAAAATTTGTTCTTCATCATGACTGCTAGGTGAAGAATATTTCTCTTCAGATAAATTATTTTGTTTTGAATGGTTGAAAGAAGAAGATTGTGCAATATCTGAGGCTGTTGCGTTGCTGGTTGCATGCAAGTCCCATTGTTTTTTTTGATCATCAAACGGTAAGTCATGTGCTAAATTTTTTTCAAGTTCCTCTTCTAGAAAGGAGAAATCAAAATCATCATCATGGGATGATGTTTCGGGGTGAGATGTTGATCGTTCTGTTTTTAAAGACGATTGCTCATTTTGGTTTCCGCTTTGTTTGTGCGGATTAAAAATGCGCGTAAGCCTTTCTAAAGGATCATGGTGTTCATGATCGTGTTTTGTTTCGTGTAGATTTTTGCGATCGTTATCGCTCATAGCTTTTCTCACATGATGGTTTGCACTTACGTGCAATCAATGGTTGATTTTGATTTGTTATATTAAAATTATAAATTTTCCCCCTCTCATGCAAGGATACATGAAAAAGTTTATCAATAGAGTACCTATTGTATGTATTTATAGAACTTTTTCAACGCATTTCTATGGGTGCTTCGACTCCTATGATGGTAAGCCCTGATGATAAAATATTGATAACAGCTTGTATCAATCCTAATCTTGCAAAGGATAACTCTTTATCATCAGGTTGAATAAAGCGTAAATTGAGATTTTCACTCCCTTTATTCCAATGGGTGTGAAAGCTGGAGGCAAGGTCATAAAGGTAAAACGCTAATCGATGCGGTTCTTTATGAATTACGGCCTGTTCAATGATACGTGGATATTCAGAAAGTTTGCGTATTAACAATATTTCATGGTCATCTGTTAATCGATGAAGATGGGCAATCAATGTATTATTTGAAAAGCTTTTAATATGAAGCGCTTCTTGTGCTTGACGAAAGACTGAGTGACAACGTGCACTTGCATATTGTACGTAAAAGATGGGGTTATCTTTTGATTGTTCTGTTACTTTTGCAAAATCAAAATCAAGAGGTGCTTCACACTTACGGTATAGCATCATAAAACGCACAGGATCACGCCCAACCTCTTCGACAACATCCCGTAAAGTGACAAAAGATCCTGCTCTTTTTGACATGCGTACAGGATGACCGTTGCGAAAAAGTTTTACCAATTGACACAAGAAGACACTTAATTTAGCTTTATCCCCAGAAATTGCTTTTGCCATTGCCTCTAGCCGCTTTACATAGCCCGCATGGTCTGCGCCTAGAATATAAATCATTTCATCAAAATGACGATTAAATTTATCCCGAAAATAAGCAACATCAGCAGCAAAATAAGTGTAAGAACCGTCAGATTTGACTAAAACACGGTCTTGGTCATCACCGACATTTGTTGAACGGAACAAAGTTTGTTCGCTTGGTTCCCAGTCTTCTGTATTTTGTCCTTTGGGAGGGGGGAGTTTTCCTTTGTAGATATAACCATTTAAAGTGAGGTCGTTGATGGTGTTACGAATGGCGCGTGCATTATCTGCATAAAGCATTCGCTCAGAGAAAAAGATATCATGATAAATATTAAGAGCAGCCAAATCTTCGCGAATCATGGACATCATTGCATGAATTGCACGTTCTTTCACAAGAGATAAGGCTTCATCTTTATCCATCGTGAGGAGTTGGTCACCAAACTCTTGAGCAAGCGATTGACCCAATGGTATCAAGTATTCTCCAGGATAGAGTCCTTCTGGAATTTCATTAATTTCTTGCCCAAGAGCTTCACGATAGCGCAATAGTACCGAATGGGCGAGGACTTCGATTTGTTGACCCGCATCATTGATATAATACTCTTTTGTAATGTTATAGCCCGTAAATTGTAGCAAATTGGAGAGAACATCCCCAACAACTGCTCCGCGGCAGTGTCCTACATGCATTGGTCCAGTGGGATTTGCTGAGACATATTCAACATTGACGCATTTTCCTTGTCCCATTGGAATACGACCATAAGAAGTGCCTAATTCAAGCATAGATTTTATAGCATCTTGCCAAAATAATTTTGTAAGCTTTATGTTTATAAAACCAGGACCGGCAACATCTATATTTTCGATAGAGGAATCATTTTTAAGAAGTTCTATGATTTTATCTGCAAGTGCACGTGGATTGATTCCAATAGATTTTGCAAGCACCATAGCAGCATTGGTTGATAAATGACCGTGGGAGGAATCACGCGGAGGATCAACAGTGATTTTTGATAAATCTAGATCTTCTCCATTTTTTCCTTTTATATCAGATAATTCAATTGATCTCTTAATTTTTTTTTCGAAGTTTTTAAAGATATTCATATTTAGCTTCCATGATGATGCCAAAAGCCATTAAACGAAATTATCTGTATGGTCAAATAAACGCTGATATTCACGTAGAGCGTAGTGATCCGTCATGCCTGAAAGAAAGTCAGCAATCAAACGTGCTAACTCTTGATTTTTTAAGTGCACTGTTTTGCTCTGCCAACTTTCAGGCATTGTATTTGGATTTTCATAATAACAATTGAATAATTTTTGTACAATGCATTTTGCTGCATTGCGACGACTAAGAACTTGTTCATGGTAGTAAAGATTTTTAAATAAAAAGTTTTTTAGTTCTTTTTCATAAACGGTCATTGTCGGTGAAAAGGTGACAATGGTTTGTTTTGCTTGGTGAATATCGTTTATGCTTGTTGGTTTGATGCGTGCTAAATTTTCTTGTGATTGTTTGATAACATCTTCAACCATGGTTGTTATTTGTCTTCGTACAAGTGTGTAACCGCGACGCGCTTGGTCGAGGTGGGGATGCTCATCTGTTATATCTTTTAATATTGCTGCTGTTAGTGGAACATGTTCAAATTGATCGAGTGTTAAAAATTGCGAACGTAGACCATCATCAATATCATGCGCATTGTATGCGATATCATCTGCAATAGCAGCACATTGCGCTTCTAGCCCTGCAAAACAATCGAGTGCAAGGTCTTGCTTTGCATTGTATTGTAAAATATCGATAGGAACCTCCTTATTCTTTGCGTGAGGACCTAAAAGGGGACCATTATGCTTTACAAGTCCTTCGAGGGTTTCCCATGTAAGGTTAAGTCCATCAAAATTTGCATAGCGCTGTTCTAGTTTTGTTACAATGCGTAATGCTTGTGCATTATGATCAAAGCCGCCATAAAGTACCATGGCTTCATTAAGAGCATCTTCTCCTGCATGGCCAAAGGGTGTGTGTCCAAAGTCGTGAACAAGGGCAATGGCTTCGGCAAGGTCTTCATCAAGACACAGGGCACGGGCTAATGTTCTTGCAATTTGAGAAACCTCTATGGAATGGGTTAGGCGAGTACGGTAATGATCGCTTTCATCAGCAATAAACACTTGCGTTTTATGTTTAAGACGTCGAAATGCATTAGAATGGATAATACGATCTCTATCTCGTTGAAAAGGTGAGCGTGTGGTGCTCATCGTTTCATGGTATAATCGACCACGGCTTGTTTGTGGATGAGCACTGTATACTGCTCGAGATTGGTAATTGAAGTTGATATTGCCTATATCCATTGCAAGCTGTCTATTATCATCTTAAAATTGAGAGTGGTTTATGAGAAATAAACTGCTCTTTGAGTGTAGGATACTCTTTCTTGATGGTTTAATGCAAGGATATATAAAATGAATGTGAAAATTTCAGATATTGCTGCCAAAAAAATTGCACAGATACTTTTGCGTGAACCCGATAAAATAGCATTACGTATTTCTGTTGAAGGTGGTGGGTGTTCTGGTTTTTCTTATAAATATGACTTGGTTTCTGAAATGTGTGAAGATGACCTCGTTCTCAAAAAAGACGGGGCAGTTGTGTTTATTGATTTACTATCACTTCCTTTTATGGAAGGAGCTGAGATTGATTTTGTTGATGATCTTATGGGGCAGTCTTTTCAAATCCACAATCCCAATGCTGTTTCATCATGTGGTTGTGGTGTAAGTTTCTCAATTTAAAATGATGGCTGTGTGATATTGTTTCTTGAAAAAAAGATCATGTTGATCAACAATGCAAAAATGGGTATTCTTATAAAAATAGTGCACCGATGTGTATGGTTGTGCGTGGCGCTTTCTTTATTGACTTGGAGCCACTGTGCTTTTTCTGAAGCAGGAGAAGGGCAAGATCAGCAGCAGAGACAATCAAGGAGTTTTATTGTAAAGACTCAAAAGCAGGAGAACGAAAACTTAGCATCTCAAACACAACTCATTTTGAATGCTCGATTAACAAATAGTCATCCGGATATTGAAAAAGGGCTTGTCTGGCGGGTTTATGCTCCTATTCTAGGGATTGATAATAAGTTACCATTAGTGGCAACCTATAAGGGGGGAAGTGCACGTTTTGATCTCGAACCAGGAAATTATCTTGTTCATGTCTCATTTGGTCATATGAGTGCTGTGCGCCATATTCGTTTAGAAAATGGGCAGAGTCTTGTAAAAAACTTTAATCTTGAGGCTGGTGGTGTCATTTTAAATGCAACACTGCTCAATGGCGTAATGAATGAAAAGGAACTCCGTTTTACCATTTATGAGGATGAAAAAGAAAATGATGATACGGGAGTAATTATATCAAATGTTAAACCCCAATCAGTTGTGCGTTTAAAAGCTGGCCGCTACCATGTTGCTTCCCATTATGGTTCTATTAATGCGACGGCTCGTTCGGATATTCAAGTGGATGCGGGTAAAATAACAGAAGTTACTCTTGAACATCAGGCCGCTCAGATTGTCTTAAAGCTGGTGCGACAAGAAAGAGGAGAAGCGCTTGCAGATACAAGTTGGTCTCTTGCCAATGATTCTGGTGATATCGTTTATGAAACAGTAGGTGCGTATGTTTCACTCGTGTTAGCGGAGGGAGAGTATATTGCAATTGCTAAAAATAAAGATAAAATCTATCAAAAAGTTTTTTCAGTCGTTTCTGGTCATGATGAAGATATAAGTGTGATAGCGAATGAAGAAAATATGCAGCGAGTTGATGAAGATGTGGATTGATTGTTGTTCATGGGGGGGGTAAACTATGATGAAAGACGGGGTATGAATTTTGATTGAAATTTCAACAGTTGGTGTGTTTTTTGCTGGGGCACTCTCTTTTTTGTCACCATGCGTTTTGCCGTTAGTTCCTCCTTATTTGTGCTATATGGCAGGGGTTGGTATTGATGATTTTCGTTCAGAAAAGCCTGATGAGAAAGTCTTTATCCGGTGGGCTTTATTATCTTCTGTTATTGCTTTTGTTCTTGGGTTTACGACTGTTTTTGTTGCTTTAGGTGCCAGTGCTAGTACAATTGGGAAATTCATCGGTTATTATCGTGATTGGTTTGCCCTTGCTGCTGGAATTGTCATTATTATTTTTGGTTTAAATTTTTTGGGGATTTTCAAGATCGCTTTTTTATTTCGTGAGGCGCGTTTTCAGACCCAAAAAACACCTGCTGGTCCTTTAGGCGCGTATATTATCGGTTTAGCTTTTGCCTTTGGTTGGACACCGTGTATTGGCCCTATTTTAGGTCCTATTATAACGCTTGCTGGAACAAAAGAAACTGTGGGAGAGGGAGCTGTTCTCTTAGCGGTTTATGCATTAGGTCTTGCTATTCCTTTTATGTTAGCAGCTTTATTTTCGAGCAGTTTTATGCGATTTTTAGGAGCTTTTCGTATTCATTTAGGAAAAGTTGAAAAAATCATTGGTGTTTTTCTTATTCTTACAGGGATTTTGTTTTTAACAGGTTCTATGCAGGATCTTTCATTTTGGCTTTTAGAACATTATCCTTCGTTGAGTTATATTGAAGATATTCGTTGGCACAATATTATGATTTTTTTTGGATTTTCTCGTTAGTCTTATGTGTTTTTATGGTTAGAAGTTGTCTTTCTATTGTTCTTGCCGCAGGTGAGGGGACGCGCATGAAATCGTCTCTGCCTAAGGTACTTCATAAAATTGCTGGATTGCCTCTTATATGCCATGTTCTAAAAAAAATAGAATTGGCAGGCTCTTCACAATTAGCGGTTGTTGTGGGATATGGTGCTAAGGAGGTTACGCACGTTGTTCAGTCATTTGTAAAAGATGTAATGATTTTTGAACAAAAAGAGCGTTTAGGAACTGCTCATGCTGTTTTGTCTGCTCGTTTAGCTTTGCAAAAGGAGGTGGATGATGTGCTCATTGTTTTTGGGGATACTCCTCTCATTCAGCAAGATTCATTGCACCAAATGCGTGCACAGCTTGCTGATGGAGCAGATGTTGTTTTTGCAGGTTTTCATACCAAACATCCAACAGGTTATGGGCGTCTTCTCGAGAAAAATGGTCAATTGATTGCAATTGTAGAAGAAAAAGACGCTAGCGATGAAGAAAAAAAGATTTCTTTTTGTAACGGTGGAATACTCGCTATGCGTGGAAAACATGCACTTTCTCTTTTAGAGAAAGTTGGTAATAATAATGTGAAAAAAGAATATTACTTAACAGATATTGCTTCTCTTGCAACACGCGAAGGATTAGATGTGCGTGTTGTTGAAGTTCCTTTTGAAGATATTGTAGGAATTAACAACGGTCTTGAGCTTTCTGAGGCTGATTCTTTGTGGCAAAAACGTAAAGCGCGCGATTTAATGTTATCGGGTGTTACACTCTTAAAGCCAGAAACACTCTATTTTTCTTATGATACAGAAATTGCACCAGGGGTGGTGATAGAACCAAATGTTTATTTTGGGTTAAACGTAAAAGTACAATCTGGTGCGGTTATTCATGCATTTAGTTATCTCGAAGGTGCTGTGGTTGGTAGAGATGCACAGATTGGTCCCTATGCACGTTTGCGTCCTGGAACAGAGTTGGCAAAGTCCGTAAAGATTGGAAATTTTTGTGAAGTCAAACAAGCTAAGGTAGGAGAATCTTCTAAAATCAATCATTTAAGTTATATTGGTGATGCCGAAATTGGTGCACATACCAATATTGGAGCCGGTACGATTACTTGCAATTATGATGGATTTAACAAATATAAAACCATGATTGGTGATCATGCTTTTGTTGGGTCTAATACGGCACTTGTTTCCCCATTGGTAATAGGGGATGGCTCTTATGTTGCTTCAGGAAGTGTTATTACTGAAAATATTCCTATGAACAGTATGGCTTTTGGGCGTGCACGACAGGTTATAAAAGAGGGCTATGCGACAAAATTTCGAGAGCGTTTGTTAGAAAACAAACAGAAAAAATGATTATTTTCAGCTTATTCTTTTGTTTCGTGTTAATCTAACGATGGATGGAAGATTTATTCTTAAAGATTGCCGTATTCCATGTTTGAATTATTTTTATTATTTATAGTTTTAAATAAAGGCTGTTGGATTGTTTTGTAAAATTTGAATCTTAAGATGTGGGTTGGAGCTTTTTAATGTGTGGAATTATTGGAGTTCTTGGAAAGAGGTGTGTTACGTCCTCTTTGGTTGAGGGGTTAAAACGTCTTGAATATAGAGGGTATGATTCATCTGGGGTGGCAACGGTCCATAATGGGCATCTTTATCGTGTACGTGCTGAGGGGAAGCTTGTTCATTTAGAAGAAAAATTAAAAAAAACACCTCTGGAGGGAAGTTTAGGGATTGGTCATACCCGTTGGGCTACGCATGGAATTGCTGTTGAACGCAATGCGCATCCCCATGTGACTGAAAAGCTTGCGATTGTTCATAATGGTATTATTGAAAATTTTGTAGAACTGCAAAAGGAACTCATAGAGGATGGTTGTATCTTTGAAACAGAGACGGATACGGAAGTTATTGCACATTTAATAACGCGTGCATTAAAAGATGGTCTTTCTCCGCAAGAAGCCATACGTACCAGTTGGAAAAGGCTGCAGGGGGCTTTTGCTATTGCTCTTATTTTCGAAGGTGAAGATAACCTTATGATTGCGGCTTGTTCTGGTCCACCTCTGGCAATTGGTTATGGAAAAGATGAATTTTTTGTGGGGTCAGATGCCATAGCTTTGGCACCATTCGTTGATTATATTAGCTATATGGAAGATGGAGATTGGGCTGTTCTCACACGGGAAGGTGTTACAATTTATGATGCTAACAACCAACCGGTAAAACGTCCTGTGACGACATTACTCGAAGGGGCTTTATTGATTTCTAAGGGTAATCATCGTCATTTTATGCACAAGGAAATGTTTGAACAACCTGAAGTGATTTCTCATAATTTGGCGCATTATCTTGACCTTGGAAATTATGCGGTTCGACCGCTTGAGAATTTGATTGATTGGAAAAATATTCATCGGCTTCTTTTTGCGAGTTGTGGAACGGCATATTATTCAACCTTAGTTGCGCGCTATTGGTTTGAGAAATTTGCCGCTTTAAGTGTTGATAATGATGTTGCTTCCGAGTTTCGTTATCGTGAACCTCCTATAACGTCTGATGTGTTATCGCTGTTTGTTTCTCAATCTGGTGAGACAGCTGATACATTGGCTTCTTTGCGTTATTGTCGTGAGCGGGGTGTAAAAACAGCAACAATTGTGAATGTAGAGCAATCAACAATGGCAAGGGAGGCTGATTTTATTCTCCCAACACTTGCCGGACCGGAAATAGGTGTTGCTTCAACAAAAGCTTTTACCTGTCAATTGGCAACGCTTGCTTCACTCGCTCTTAGTGCGGCTAAACAACGTGGCTATCTCTCGGCTCAAATAGAAAAGCAACTGGTTCAACAGTTGGCAGAAGTTCCACGTATTTTAAATGAGGTCTTAAAATTAGAGAGAAAAATTGAATGTATTTGTCGTGATTTGGTGAATGCAAAAAGTGTTCTTTATCTGGGACGTGGAACTTCTTATCCGATTGCTTTGGAGGGAGCTCTTAAACTGAAAGAGCTTTCTTATATTCATGCTGAAGGTTATGCGGCAGGTGAATTAAAGCATGGACCAATTGCTCTGGTGGATGAGACAATACCCGTTATTGTTGTTGCACCTTATGATCGGTGGTTTGAAAAAACTTTTTCTAATATGCAAGAAGTGGTAGCGCGTAATGGTCGTATTATTTTAATAACCGATAAAAAGGGAGCAGAAGTAGCTTGTCTTAAGACTTTATCAACGATCACTTTGCCAGATGTTCCAGAATTTATTTCTCCTATTATTTATGCACTCCCTGTTCAGTTAATCGCTTATCATACAGCTGTTTTATTAGGAACAGATGTTGATCAACCCCGTAATTTAGCAAAATCAGTCACGGTTGAATAAAAGTATATTTCTGAATCTTTTGGAGAATAATCAAGTGTAAGAAATTGATTTATAATGAAACTTATTTTTTCATTTTTCTCTGTTGAACGAGAATACTGAAGAAAGGTTTTTTATTCCTAAATCCTTTACGATAAAACAAAAAATATTTTCTTACCTATCAAAAAATAGATCAGTTATGTGAATATAATGGTAAAAAAAGACGCAATATTGCTTCTACTGTTTTAATGCAGTTGATTTGTTATTCGTTCATGAAGCATAAAGATGGTAAGAGACTGCGTAGATCATTTATGGGTAATTCTAAGAGACAATCATATTTGAACAGAGAGGTATTTAAGTTTTTTATTAGAGGGTTTTTGTTATCCTGCTCGTAAGAGGCGTGCAGCATCGTTGTGTCCGAAAAGATAAAGGAGCAACCGTAAAGCTTGTCCTTGCTCAGAAGAAAGATGAGGATCGCGTTGTAAAAATAAACGAGCATCTTTTCTTGCCATTGACAAAAGATCGCTATGAACTGCAAGGTTTGCTATATGAAATTCAGGGACTCCAGATTGTTTTGTACCTAAAAGCTCTCCTTCGCCTCGTAGGCGCCAATCTTCTTCAGCAATTTCAAAACCATCTTCTGTATTGCGGATAATATTAAGGCGTGTTGCTGCTGTTTTAGTCAGTGGATCTTTATAGAGCAAAATGCAGGAAGACTTTTTATCGCCTCGTCCTACACGTCCACGTAATTGGTGCAATTGTGAAAGGCCAAAATGTTCCGCGTGTTCGATGATAATGATCGAAGCATCTGGAATATCTACTCCCACTTCAATGACTGTGGTTGCAACTAAAATACGTGTATTTCCACATTTAAAAGATGCCATAGCGGCTTCTTTTTCTGCTGTAGACATTTTTCCATGGATCATACCAACGTGTGCTCCAAAGCGCTCATGGAGAAATGCAAAGCGCTTTTCAATTGAAGTGAGATCAAGAGCTGTCGATTCCTCTACTAAAGGACAAATCCAATAGAGCTTTTCTCCTTTTTCTAATGCAATTGCGATTCTCTCTATAAGTTCATGAAGACGTTTCAAAGAAAGCGTTGCTGTTGTAATGGGTTGTCGTCCCATTGGTTTTTCGGTAATTTTAGAGACATCCATATCACCAAAAGCTGTTAAGACAAGTGTGCGCGGAATGGGCGTGGCGGTCATAACCAGCAGATCAGCTTTATTGCCTTTTTCTGTAAGAGCGATACGTTGATGGACACCAAAACGGTGTTGTTCATCAATAATGGTTAAAGCGAGATTATTATAAGTAACACTGTTTTGTATGAGAGCATGGGTTCCGATGACAATAGAAACTTGACCCGACAGAATATCATTCACGATATTTGTCCGCAATTTCCCTTTTTCTCGTCCTGTTAAAAGCGTTGTTTGTAATCCGACCTTTTCGGCAAGAGGAGCGATGGTGGCAAAATGTTGCCTAGCAAGCACTTCAGTTGGTGCCATTAAAGCTGATTGTCCTGAATTTTCAGCAATTTGTGCCATTGCCATCAATGCAACAACAGTTTTTCCTGCGCCTACATCACCTTGAAGTAGTCTTAGCATCGGTTCTGGTGAAGCAAGATCATTTGCGATATCTTCTACTGCTTTTTTTTGTCCGGTTGTGAGTTGAAAGGGGAGGATATTAAGCAATTTTTTAGTATAAATTCCTGTTGATGGTCGAGAAGTGCCAACAAGAGATTTAGTTTTCAAACGCACGAGTCCTAGTGCCAATTGACAAGCGAGCAATTCATCATAGGCAAGACGTTTGCGTGCTGTACTTTCTAAGGATAGATCATTGGGGTTAATGGGCGCATGGATACGGCGTAAAGCAACAGAAAAAGAAGGAAAATTTTGCTGCTTTTTTACATTTTCATCTATCCATTCTGGGAGGAGAGGAATAAAATCAAGAGTGTTTTGTATGGCGCGTCTTAGTGTCTTTGCAGTTAGTCCTGCAGTAGAGGGATAGACAGGTTCGATGAGAGGTATCTGATTTGATTGTTCGCTTGGGGCAATATAGTCTGGATGCGCCATTGAAAGCTGTCCATTAAACCATTCAACTTTTCCTGATATAATGACTTTTTTTCCTTCGGGGAGTTGTTTTTTTAGCCAAAGAGGTTGAGCATGAAAAAAGACTAAATTTATTTTTCCTGTGTGATCATGGGCAATAACACGATAGGGAATTCGGTTGTGACCACGGGGTGGTGGTTGATGCTGATCGATGATAATTTCGAGCGTAACAGTATCTCCTTCTTTTGCACAAGTAATGTTGGGACGCATTCTGCGGTCTATAACGGAATGGGGCATTAATTGAAGAAGGTCAATAAGGGTTGCTTCGCGTTGTGTGGGATTAACATCTAAGAGTTTGGTCAATAAACCATAGACTTTAGGTGTAATACCAGAAAGAGTTCGGATAGAATTAAAAAGTGGGGTAAGAAGACTTGGAAGCATGAGCAAATTTAACCTGCCCTTTTTGTTTTTTCTAGACCTTTAGAAGAGCTTTTTGGGGATAAAGTCATAAAGAGGAGGTTGCTTTATTTACACATTGAACTTTAGGAAGAGAAATTAATATTTAAAGAAAAATACAATTAAATGGTCAAAAATTAAATAAATGGTCAAAAATTAAAGTGCTTAGATGAGGTATATTGTTTTTCTTTTTATTTTAGGTGTTTATTTGCTGTGAATAGAAGCATTTTCTTGATAGAACTCTCTTATAAATATTAATAAAATTGGGATATTGCTCCTATGTAGGATGATGAATTTATAGCTTTAAAGTTTGATGATAAACAGAAGTTTTTTCTTTTATAAGGGGTGCTGTTTAGCATTTATTTTGTAGTGGGAAATTGTGAGAGTGGTAAAAACTAAAATGCAAATGCAAGAGAACAAAAATTCTCTTCCTCGCTTTATTCATTTGAGAGTGCACTCAGCTTATTCCTTGCTCGAAGGGGCTTTAAAAATCCCCCAAATTATTCAACAGACGATTTCAGATCATGCACCAGCGGTTGCTATTACCGATACCAATAATTTATTTGGTGCTTTGGAATTTTCACAGCATTGTCTTTCTCATGGGGTCCAACCTATTATTGGTTGTCAGCTTACTGTTGATTTTTGTGATGAAAATGATCATTCACGTTTGGCTAAATGGCGTAATCCTTCTGATTTTTGCTCTATTGTTCTTTTGGCTGCTAGCGAAACCGGTTATGCTCATTTGGTTCGTCTTGTGAGCCGTGCTTATCTTGATAAGTGTGATACTGATCCTCCTCATATTAAAGCTGATTGGTTGTCAGAACACAGTGAAGGCATAATCGCTTTAACGGGTGGAAAGGGAGGACCTATTAATCTTTCTTTGGCAGAAGAGAAAAAAGAACATGCTGTTGAGCGCTTAATTTATTTGAAAAAATCTTTTGCTGATCGTCTTTATGTGGAGTTACAACGGCATGGCTCTTATGACCGGAGAGTAGAAGCTGATCTTATTGAATTGGCTTATGCGCATGAAATTCCTCTTGTAGCAACGAATGAAGCTTTTTTTCTGCAAAGAGAAGGGTATGAAGCGCATGATGCGCTGATGGCTGTTTCAGAAGGACAAATTGTCTCTAATCCAGATCGCAAACGTGTGACACCAGATCATTATTTGAAGTCACAAGATGAAATGGTTACACTGTTTTCTGATCTTCCAGAAGCTTTGGAAAATAGTGTTGAAATTGCATTGCGTTGTCATATTGCCACGCCTCTTCGAAAACCGATCTTGCCTCGTTTTATAGAACAATCTTCTAATTCAGAAAATACTTTAGAAGCAGAAGATAGTGAATTGTTAAATCAAGCTAAAGCTGGTTTGAAGATGCGCCTTGAAACAATTGGATTGGCTGAAGGGTATACGATTGCAGATTATGAGCAGCGGCTTGATTATGAAATTTCAGTTATTACGCGTATGCAATTTTCTGGATATTTTCTTATCGTTTCAGATTTCATAAAATGGGCAAAGGTTCATGACATTCCCGTTGGACCAGGCCGAGGTTCTGGTGCTGGTTCACTTGTTGCTTATGCATTAACGATTACTGATGTGGATCCCTTGCGATTTTCTCTTCTCTTTGAACGTTTTCTCAATCCAGATCGTGTTTCGATGCCAGATTTTGATATCGACTTTTGTCAAGAGCGGCGCGAAGAAGTTATTCAATATGTTCAAAAAAAATATGGACGTGATCAAGTTGCTCAAATTATTACTTTTGGTAAGTTACAGGCACGTGCAGTTTTGCGTGATGTGGGGCGTGTTTTAGAAGTTCCTTATCGTCAGGTGGATTATCTTACAAAATTAATTCCTGCCACCCCAGGAAGTCAGGTAGAATTAGCAGATGCTATTAAGGATGAACCTAAATTTGAAGAAGAAAAGAAAAAAGATCCCGTTGTTGGACGCGCATTAGATATAGCGCTTCAGTTGGAGGGACTTTATCGTCATGCTTCAACTCATGCTGCTGGGATTGTTATCGGAGATCGTCCACTTTGGGAGCTTGTCCCGATGTATCGTGATCCTCGTTCTGATATGCCTGTTACACAATTTAACATGAAATATGTTGAACAAGCGGGGCTGGTAAAATTTGATTTTCTTGGATTAAAAACGCTTACTGTTTTGAAAATGGCAGTCGATTTTGTTGCCAGAAAGGGGATTAAAATAGATTTATCAAATATTCCTCTGAATGATGAAGCAACCTACGCTATGATGGCACGTGGTGAAACGGTTGGCGTGTTTCAGGTGGAAAGTTCTGGTATGCGCAAGGCGTTGATTGGAATGAAGCCAGACCGTATTGAAGATATTATTGCGCTGGTTGCACTTTATCGTCCAGGTCCAATGGAGAATATTCCAACCTATAATGCACGCAAACATGGGGAAGAGGAAATTGCTTCTATTCATCCTAAAATAGATCATCTGATCAAAGAAACACAAGGTGTTATTGTTTATCAAGAACAGGTGATGCAGATTGCTCAGGTGCTTGCTGGCTATTCGCTTGGGGAAGCCGATTTATTACGTCGTGCTATGGGGAAAAAAATTCATGCTGAAATGCAAAAACAGCGTACGCGTTTTGTCAATGGAGCTGTTGCAGGTGGCGTGGATAAAGATCAAGCTGATATTATCTTTGATCTTTTAGCGAAATTTGCCGATTATGGTTTTAATAAATCGCACGCTGCTGCTTATGCAATTGTTTCTTACCAAACGGCTTATATGAAAGCAAACTATCCCGTTGAGTTTTTAGCTGCTTCAATGACATATGATATGACGAATACAGATAAGCTCAATGATTTTCGGCGTGAAGCATTAAGGTTGGGTATTGAAGTTATTGCACCTTCTATACAAACATCTCATCGTGTTTTTGAGGTTGGTGATAATTGTATTTATTATTCTCTTGCTGCCATTAAAGGTGTGGGAGAAACTGTTGTAGATCATATTGTTTCTTGTCGTGGGAGTAAGATTTTTAAGGATTTGGAAGATTTTTGTGCGCGTGTTGATCCTCGTATTGTTAATAAGCGTGCGATGGAAAGTTTAGTTTGTGCTGGTGCTTTTGATTGTTTTAACATTGCACGTGAGGTTTTATTAGCCAATCTAGGAACCCTTCATGCGCGTGCACTTCGTATTCTCGATGACAATTCTAGCGGGCAGGTTGATATATTTGGAATGGCAGGCGGATTAAAAGAACCATTGATTTTATCGCAAACAACCCCTTGGTTGCCGGCTGAGAAACTTTATCGAGAATTTCAAGCTATAGGTTTTTACTTTTCTGCGCATCCTTTGGAGGAGTATCAAGCTATTCTAAACAAAAAACGCATTCAGACTTGGGGTAATTTTGCCAATGCCGTTAAAGGGGGAGCAACGGCTGCACGGCTTGCTGGAACTGTTGTGGCAAAAAACGTGCGCAAAACAAAATCTGGTAAAAAAATGGGAATTATTCATTTTTCTGATACAAGTGGACAATATGAAGCAGTTCTTTTTTCTGAGGCACTCTCGGATTATGAAGAGATGCTAGAACCCGGAAAATCTTTTATTATTACGGTGAGCGCAGAAAATCGTTCTGAAGGAGTTAGTTTGCGAATTGAAACAATTCAGTCTTTGGAAAATGAATCATTACAACAGCATAAAATGATGCGTCTCTTTATAAAAACAGTTGATATGCTTCCACAAATTGAACAAAATTTAAATCTTGGGGGGAATGGAGAGGTTGGGCTTATTTTAATTCAAGAGGATGGATTGCGAGAAGTCGAAATTGCGCTTCCTAAGCGATATAAGGTAAATTCACATGTCGCAAATGCTATGAAATTAATTCAGGGTGTTGTTGATGTAGAATTGAGTTAAAGAAAGATTAAAGATGGGAGCTGATTTTGAGTGGTGTTTTTGCTTTTAGGAGAGCTAAAAATGGAGCTTTTAAAATCGGATTGTAGGTTTCGAAAAATATTGCTTTTATTAGAGTAAATTATGATATTTTTTAGTGTCATAAAATTAAAAAAATCTCGTTCTTTCGTAATATTCAAAGTGCCGGAAGAATTTTATAAGTTTTTATCATTATTTTTTATAGAATTCATCGCATCATACATGTAAAGCCAATTGAGATCTGACATAATGCTCTCTGGTGTACGAATTTTCATCATGAGATTGCGTGCAATTGCTATGGGACCGGTTGCGTGATAGGCTAATCTATTGAAATCTCCGCGTTTTTTTACTGCTGCAATACGCGGGGTGCGTGTTGTTTCGTAAAGCGAAAGTGCTTTCGTTAATGAAAAATCTTTCAATGAAAGTGCTTTTGCTAATGTGGCGGCATCTTCGATTGCCATAGCGGCACCTTGTGCTGCAAAAGGTAAGGCAGCATGTGCGCAATCGCCAACAAATACTTGTCTCTCTAAACCGATAAAACGATTTTGTTTCATTTGAAAAAGTGGCCAATAACTCCATTCATCAATATGATCGAAGATTTGTAAGATTTTTGAATTCCAATCTTTAAAAAGAGATTTGAGTTTTTCTTTATCTCCTTTATGGGCCCATCCTTCTTTTGAACTTTCTCCATGCGTAATGGCGACAAAATTAAAAATTTTTTCTGACGATTGAATGGGGTAGACAACAAGATGATTTTTTGGTCCCATCCAAGCCGTAATTGTCTTCATATTTTGCAATGAAGAACGAAAGTTTTGAGGAAGATTATCAGATGTTGTTGTTGCACGCCAAGCAATAAAGCCACTAAAATTTGCTTTTTCATGAAAAGGAGATTGTTGCCGTAATGTTGACCAAACGCCATCACATCCGATCAAGAGGGGCGTTGAATAAAGCTGTTCTGTTGCCGTATCTGTTTTTATTGTCGTGATTTTAATGTTGGTTGCCGATTGGGTAGAAGATACAATCGTTTCGCCTGCTTTGTATTTGATCAAAGGATTTTCAATCACTGCATTATATAAAATTTTTTGTAAAGCCGCGCGGTGAATCGTCATATAAGGGGCTTTCCAATATTTTTCTGTTAGATTAATAAGATGAGCCCGTAGATGTATTTTTAAAGATAATCCATCTTTTAACTCAAGAAAATATGGGATTGTCGCGACTTCAGTGAGTTTGTTAAGAAGTTTCCAGCGAGCAAGAATAGATGTTGCATTTGGTGTCAGTTGAATACCAGCGCCTATCGTTTCAAGTTGCTTACACTTTTCGATAATGGTGCTTGCAATTCCTTTATGAGCGAGTGCTAAAGCAGTGCTTAAACCAGCAATTCCTCCTCCAACGATGATGGGTGATTGTTCCACAAATGATTTCATATTAAACAAGCAGAATTAAAAGAGGGGTTATTAAGAAAGCCAAAAAACGCAATTATAATAGCTTTTCTGGATGATATAAGCATCCTGTTGGGTTTGTTTGATCGTATGATAGCGAGGGAACATAACGATAAAGGGTTGAGCAGTAAGGGCAAATTTTCTCATCTGCTGCTCCCATATCGATAAAGATATGAGGATGATCGAATGGGTGTGTAGCGCCTACACACATAAATTCTTTCACACCAATTTCGATTGTTTTATATCCAAGGTCATTTTGGAAATGAGGAATATTGTGATCAGCCATGGCATACAAACTCCAGAATAAATTTTCTCATCAGCTATGATTGGGCTCTTCTATTTTATAGGCGTGAGTTTGTAATAAAGCGTATAATAATGCAAGATGCTTTTTAAGACAAATTTCTCTTCTTTTATGCTATATTAGAATAGTTGTCTTACTTTTAGTGCTTTGCGCATAGCAATAATTCCAAGTACTTTTAAATATTAAATGGAAAAATGATGAGGGAAGTTAGGCATTGATATATTATTATGATGATAACATATTATCAAATGTTATGTGAGATATTTCGTCAAGGATTTTAGAAAATATAAAAGAAAATTATTTAGGATATATGGAACAGAGGGTGGTAGATAAAATTTCTATATCGAATATAACAATGAAAAATCCGGTACGATTTATTAATCGAGAGTTTTCATGGCTACAATTTAATAATCGTGTTTTGATGGAAGCGGCTAATTCGAAACATCCTTTATTAGAACGTCTACAATTTCTTTCTATTTCAGCTGCAAATCTTGATGAGTTTTTTATGGTTCGTGTTGCAGGACTAGCAGCTCAAATTCGTGCTCGCGTTACAGCGTGCAGTGCAGATGGGCACACTCCACAGGAACAACTTGATATTGTATTAGCTGAGATTTCAAAGCTGCAGGCTCACCAACTACGAGAATTGAATGTTTTACGTGATGAATTAAAAAAGAATGATATTGAAATTATTTGTTCTGATGATCTTTCAGAAATTGAAAAATCATGGCTTGAAAAATATTTTCTTGAGACAATTTTTCCTGTTTTAAAACCTTTACCTGTTGATTCTACTCATCCTTTTCCATTTATTCCTAATTTAGGGCTTTCTATTGGGCTTCAATTGTCTGGAGAAACTGATCAGAATTCACACACAGTGTTGTTATCTATTTCAATGCTTTTAAGGCGTTTTATTCTTCTTCCTCAAGAAGGCAATCATTTTCGTTTTATTGCATCTGAAGATGTTATTTGCCTTTTTATTAAATATGTATTTCCTAACTATGAGGTTAAAGAAATTGGTATATTTAGAATAATCCGAGATAGTGATATTGAAGTAGAAGAAGAAGCTGAGGATCTTGTTCATTTTTTTGAAACTGCTCTTAAAAGGCGGCGCCGTGGGCAGGTTATTCGAGTTGAGTTTGACGCAAAAATGCCAGAGAGTTTACGCCAATTTATAGCGAATAGTCTCGCTGTTCCTGATAATTGTATTAATGTCCTTGACGGATTTTTAGCGCTTAATACGGTATCAGAAATTGTTTCTATTCCCCGCGATGATCTTAAATTTATTCCTTATATTTCTCGTGTTCCAGAATGTATTCGTAAACATAAAGGGGATTGTTTTGCGGCTATTCGTGAAAATGATATTGTGATTCATCACCCCTATGAGACATTTGATGTTGTTGTCCAATTTTTACGTCAAGCTGCTTGCGATCCTGATGTTGTAGAAATAAAACAAACACTTTATCGTACATCAAATGATAGTCCAATTGTTGGCGCTTTGATTAAAGCAGCTGAACAGGGAAAGTCTGTGACTGCTTTGGTAGAACTTAAAGCACGTTTTGATGAGGAAGCAAATATTCGTTGGGCCAGGGATCTTGAATGTGCTGGGGTTCAAGTTATTTTTGGTTTTATTGCATTAAAAACGCATGCTAAGATGTCATTAGTTGTGAGACGTGAGGGAAAACGTCTTCGCTCTTATGTTCATCTTGGAACAGGAAATTATCATCCCATTAATGCTAAAACTTATACCGATCTTTCTTTTTTTTCCACGGATGATGATATCGCTCATGATGTTGCGTTATTATTCAATTATATTGCGCAATATGAGCGTCCAAATGAAACAATGAAGATTGCTTTTTCACCCTTAACACTGCGTGGTCGTATCTTAGAGCATATTGAGGGAGAAATTGTTCATGCACAACAGGGAAGGTTTGCTGCTATTTGGATGAAAGTTAATGCATTGGTTGATCCTGAAATTATTGATGCTTTATATCGTGCCAGTCAAGCAGGGGTGCAAATTGATTTGGTTGTGCGGGGGATATGTTGTTTACGTCCTGGTATTCTAGGAATTTCGGATAATATTCGTGTAAAATCAATTGTCGGGCGTTTTCTTGAACATAGTCGCATTTTTTGTTTTGGGAATGGTCAAGATTTGCCTAATGAAAATGCACTCGTTTACTTAGGCTCTGCTGATATGATGCCTCGTAATTTGGACTATCGTATTGAAATATTGGTTCCGGTTTTTAATAAAATAGTGCGTCAAAAAATTCTTTTACAGATTATGTTAGCTAATATCATTGATAATCAACAAAGCTTTGATATACTTAAGGATGGAACATCAAAACGTATTACACCGCAGATAGGTGAAAGTCTATTTAATGCGCAGGAGTATTTTATGGCCAATACAAGTTTTGCGGGGGAAAATGAGTCTTTTGAGTCTTCTGTTTCGCGCTTGGTTGCGTTGCATCGGCAACAAGCCGAAATACATAAAGACTAAAATCCAATGACATATAGAGATGCTCAAGGTCGGTTAAAAGGGCGTAAGCCTGTTGCTGTTATTGACATTGGCTCAAATTCTGTTCGGTTGGTTATTTATGAGGGGCTTGTTCGATCACCAACAGTTTTATTTAATGAAAAGATTCTTTGTGGTCTCGGTCATGGTGTGGCGAAAACAGGATTTTTAGAAGAAAAATCGATGAAAATGGCGTTGCAAACACTGAAACGGTTTCGTACGCTTTGTCGACAGATTGGGGCAGATGAGGTCTATACTTTAGCAACAGCAGCAGCACGAGATGCACAGAATGGCGTAGCATTTATTCAGCATGCTGAAGATATTTTGCAAAATAAAATATATCTTCTTTCAGGAAGTGAAGAAGCTATGTATTCAGCATATGGAGTTGTGTCTACTTTTTATCAACCAAAAGGTATTTCTGGGGATCTTGGTGGTGGAAGTCTTGAGCTGATTGATATTGATCATTCTGATGTTGGTGAAGGGATAACGCTCCCATTGGGTGGTTTAAGGCTACAGTATATGTCAAATAATGATAGTGCTGTAGCTACAAAAATTGTACATGAGCAATTTTATAAATCGTCTGTTGTTCGTACTCGTAAAGGTATAGCACGTTATTTTTATGCAGTAGGGGGGACATGGCGTAATTTGGCAAAACTCCATATGGCAATGAAACACTATCGGCTCCCTGTTATGCATGGCTATGAAGTTGATGCCGTTGAAATGGAGAACTTTTTACGTCTTGTAGCACGTGGCAATATTGATAATATGAGAGGGATTGCAGCGGTTTCTCAGAATCGTCGAAAACTTTTATCTTATGGGGCAATAGTTCTTATTGAACTCATTCAGTGTATGGAGTTTGAAAAGATAATCTTTTCTGGTGCTGGCGTTCGTGAAGGTTTTCTTTATTCACGTTTGCCGCAGGCGATTCGGCTTTCAGATCCTCTCATTGCAGCATGCACAGAAATGGCTATTTTACGGGCACGTTCACCAAAACAAGCAGAAGAACTCATTGATTTTACGACGAATGCTTTTGAAGTTTTTGGAATTTCAGAAACCGAAAATGAATGCCGTTATCGTCAAGCCGCTTGTCTTCTTGCGGATATTGGTTGGCGTATACATCCAGATTATCGAGGCAATGAAGCAGCAAATCAAATAGCTTTAGGATCTTATCCAGGAATTTCTCATGAAGGGCGCCTTTATGCGGCACTTGCTGTTTTTTTTCGCAATACGAGTTTATTGGTTGATAAAGAATCTCTTCCCATTTTTCAATTAGCAACTCAAAATATAATTGAAAAAGCACGTATTCTTGGCGAAACTATGCGTATTGCTCATCTTTTTAGTGCTTCTGTTGCAGGAATTTTACCTCATTTATTGTGGCATAAAAAAGCAGATCATATTATCCTGCAGATCCCAAAGAATTACGCTGGGTTATTAGGAGAACGTCCTCTTGGACGATTACAGAAGTTATCAAAAATAATAAAACAACCTCTCGCTTTTGAAATTTTTTGATTTTTTTCCTAATTTATTCGTGTTTTATGTCTTAATAATAGGGCCATTGACGAGGGATAAACTAGGTAGCCTATCATCATGAGCTGGACAATAGGACTTGTTCCATAACGCCCATGCTAGACACCACGCAAAGCATTTGTAATGCCGCATTCATAAAAGAAAACATAATTTTTTATTCTGTTACTTGCATCACAGGATGGATTTTTCACTTCATAAGCTTCATGTGAAAATGAAAAGTTTTGTCCATTTTTACGTGAAAAGGTTTTCTTTTTATGCTGCGTCGTTATAACGTTTCTGTTTAGCTTGCTCGATTATCTTGATAAGATTACGATTGTAACCAACGCGATAAAAAACAAGTTTTAAAGATTTTGGGAGAGATCCATTGGTTACATGACGCTGGAATGTTGAAATACTCATATGAAACAGTTTTGCACTTTCACGGTCTGTCAAAAGAATATCATTTCAGTCATTATAAAATCCTTTCACTATAAAAAATAGAAATAAATCACAACTATTTATTAACCATGATTTTCGAATCCTTTGAAAGGTGTTTAATTTATAAAAAACAGCGCTTTATCATATAATTTCTTATGTGAAACTTTATGAGTCTTATTGAGATGGAATGAGAGAATCTTACGATATTCGGAGGTCTAATTCAATATAAATAACGCTAGATTATCGTTAGAAATCAATATATTGCTTTTGTTAGGTATTTTAGTTGTTATGCTGGCTCGTTTTTGATTGTTAGATTGCAATCTTGGTAGTTTTTAATACGATATGGTGACGTGAGGCATTATATCTTTGTTTGTTCCTATTTCTAGGCTGCTATTTTTGTAATGAATGCGCTTTTATTATCAGAACTTTTTTTTTCAAAACTTTTAAATAAGGAACTGTCTGTTTTTTTAGATTATTTTTAATGGGATTTCTATTTAATTGACCTGATAAAGATTTAGCTATCATTTTAATAAGAGTTTACTATTTAATTTTTTAACTTTGTCAGAAGTAGGCTTTATTTATCCTGTTTGCGTTGGCCTATAGGGCATACCAATTGATGTAGATAATGAGTAGCGTAATGGATTTTTCAAAATGAAAATGTAAATTAAAGCTGTTTTGTGCTTATTTTTCCATCGTTAAAGTAAAACCCTATCTGGCCCTTTAGCAGTTGTTCGGCTTTTTTACCAAATATTTCATAGCGCCAGCCATTCATAGCGGGAATATTTTTCTTTATTCCTCCATTGGCAATTTTTTCTAAATCATTAGATGTTGCAATAATTTTAGGGGCAATGCTGTTTTCATTTGCAACAATTTTTAATAACACTTTGAGCAGATCGATAACAGCGGCTGTCGTATCATTGAGTGGATTATGTTTAGGAATGGGGGGTAAAGTAGAAAGATCCACCTCTAATCCTTCGTGGACAGCTTTGATTAATGATTGAGCAATTGAGAGTTTATCCCAGTTCTTATTAAGACTGCGCAACCGTTTTAATGCAGATTCATCTTTTGGTTGTTGGGTTGCTATTTCTATAAGACATTCATCTTTTATGATATGACGACGTGGCATATTGTATTTTCGTGCTTCACGTTCCCGCCAAGCTGCTATCTTTTGTAATACAGCAAGTTCACGTGGCTTTTTAATTTTTCCTTTCACTTTTTTCCATGCTTCATCTTCTGGCATATCATAGGTTTTAGGATTTAAAAGGATTGTTATTTCATCATCCATCCAGTGAGCTCGTTGATTTTTCTCTAACCTTTTTTTCAATAACAAGTAAACATCTCTTAAGTAAGTTACATCGGAAAGTGCATAGAGCAGTTGTTTTTCAGACAAAGGGCGGTAACTCCAGTCTGTAAAGCGGGAGGATTTATCAAGATGATGCCCTGTACAGCGTTGTACAATTTGATCATAGGAGATAGAATCACCAAATCCACAAATGGATCCTGCTATTTGCGTATCAAAGAGAGGGGAAGGAATAACACCTCCAAGGTGATAAATTGTTTCAATATCTTGGCGCGCAGCATGAAAAACTTTTACAACTTTTTTATCGACCATAAGGTCAAAAAATGGTTGTAAATCAATATCTGGTGCTATGGGATCAATCAAAACTGTAACATCTGGTGAGGCGAGCTGTATTAAACACAGTTGAGGCCAAAAAGTTGTTTCGCGGATAAACTCAGTATCGACTGTTACAAAATCAGAGGTACGTAGAGCGTTAAGTGCAATTTCAAGATCTGTTGTTTGTGTAATAAGATTCATCATTTTATTATAATTCGATAAATTAAATTTGTCCTTTGTTGACTTTATTTTTGAGTTTTTATTCTCATATCTTGACAAATGGTTATTAAAAAGCGTTTGTAGCGCATGTGAATATTATAATCAAAGGCAAAAAACATGCATCGTTATCGCAGTCATCATTGTGCGGCTCTCCGTAGATGTGATGTAGGAACACAAGTTCGTCTTTCGGGGTGGGTTCATCGTGTTCGTGATCATGGAGGGATTCTTTTTGTGGATTTACGTGATCATTTTGGAATCACACAAATTGTTGCTGACCCTGCTTCACCAGCTTTTAAAGTTATTGAAAAAGTGCGTTCTGAATGGGTTATTCGTGTGGATGGGGAGGTATGTGCTCGTTCTGATGAGGTTATTAATGCAACGCTTCCAACAGGTGAGATTGAAATTTTTGCACAAGAGGTAGAAATTCTTTCAAAATCTGATGAGCTTCCTTTACCGGTTTTTGGTGAGCCTGATTATCCAGAAGATATTCGATTAAAATATCGTTTTCTTGATTTGCGTCGGGAGACTATGCACAAAAATATCATGCGTCGGACTGAAATTATTGCGGCTATGAGACGAGCTATGCAAAATAATGGTTTTACGGAATTTACGACGCCACTTTTGACAGCTTCATCGCCGGAAGGCGCACGTGATTTTTTGGTTCCAAGTCGTGTTCATCAGGGAAAATTTTATGCGTTACCGCAAGCGCCACAGCAATATAAACAGTTGTTGATGATGTCAGGTTTTGATCGTTATTTTCAGATTGCTCCATGTTTTAGAGATGAAGATCCAAGGGCCGACCGTCTTCCTGGTGAATTTTATCAATTAGATGTTGAAATGAGTTTTGTTGAGCAAGAAGATGTTTTAGCAACTATGGAACCTATTATGCGTTCTATTTTTGAAGAATTTGCAGATGGAAAGACTGTGACACAAAGCTTTCCTCGCATTTCTTATGATGAAGCAATGCGAAAATATGGTTCTGATAAGCCTGATCTGCGTAATCCGATCATTATGGAAGATGTTTCTCAGCATTTTTATAATTCTGGTTTCAAAGTCTTTGCTCAAATTTTAGCGAATGATGAGAATGCACAAGTGTGGGCTATTCCAGCTAAAACGGGTGGAAGTCGTGCTTTTTGTGATCGTATGAATGTATGGGCACAAGGCGAGGGGCAACCAGGGCTCGGCTATATTTTCTGGCGTGAAGAAGAAGGAAAATTTGAAGGAGCAGGGCCTATCGCCAAAAATATTGGTGAACAGAGGACTGAAGCAATCCGTATACAGCTTGGTCTTGAAAGTGGGGATGCCTGTTTTTTTGTAGCTGGCGATCCAAAAAAGTTTTCATCTTTTGCCGGAGCAGCACGCACAAGGGTAGGGGAAGAATTAGATCTTCTTGATAGAGATAGTTTCTCTATGGCGTGGATTGTTGATTTTCCATTTTTTGAATGGAATGAAGATGAAAAAAAGATTGATTTTGGACATAATCCTTTTTCCATGCCTCAAGGGGGAGAAAATGCCCTTGCCTGCCAAGATCCTCTTACTATTAAAGCTTTTCAATATGATCTTGTTTGCAATGGTTATGAAATTGCATCAGGTGGAATTCGTAATCACTTACCAGAAATGATGCTTAAAGTTTTTGAACTTGTAGGACTTTCTAAGGAAGTTGTGAAAGATCGTTTCGGTGGTCTTTATCGTGCATTCCATTATGGGGCTCCGCCACATGGTGGCATGGCTGCGGGAATTGACCGCATTATTATGCTGTTACAAGGTGTTAAAAATTTGCGTGAAGTTGCTTTATTCCCTATGAACCAACAGGCGCTTGATCTTTTAATGAGCGCTCCGTCTGATGTTTCTCCTACACAATTACGTGATTTAGGAATCCGCATGGCTCCTACTCACAAAAATAGCTCATAAAGTTGATAATGGATTGGTTTCATCTTTTTCTACGTAGAGTGAAGTTTTGATGCCTTTCAAGAGTCAACGGTGTGTGCGTGTACTGTTTGTGAAATTTAGATAGGCAAAACGCTATTGTGTTGATTCTTTATGAGGCATTTTTATTCCTTGTTTCTATAGTGGCTTTTCCCCTTGTGATAGGTGAGGAAATAATTATAATTGCTTGATCATGAATAAATTAGAAATAAAAGAATTCTATAATATTCGGGAGCCTCATTTTAGTTGAAAAAAATTAATTATCTTTATATGTCAATATATTATTTATTTTTTATTGAAGTTTTTACAACGTTGTAGCAGAGAATTGTGTCTCTTCGTTTTTATGAGAATAATGTGGTTTTCCATTCTATGGACTTACTCTGAAAAGTTTAAATTTCATAAGCTTTGAACATTTTTTGGTTTTTCGTAGAAAAACTGAATGGGGTTGTTATACAATTTATCTTTATAATAAAAGATGATGTTTGAAAGGTGCTTTTGTCATTTCAGAAAAGATGAAATAACTCTTTGTGGGCAGTTAAATTATCGTCGAATTTGACAAAGCTTTCAATAAATTACTTAAGACAAGGGGGGAAGGACATGTATAAATTTTTCAAATTGATATAATTTTCTGTTCATGTTCTAATTGCAGCGTTTGTTTTTATGTAATTGACTTTTAATAAAAAAGTCGACTCATAGAAGATTTCATTAAATAAATCCTATAAAATAATTTCTTATTATTGTGGGAATTGTTGTTTTAATACTATGTCTGATAAAATGAATTTACCTTTTGATAAAGAACATATTGAACCAATAGAATTACGTTCTGCTTTACAGGAACGTTATTTGGCTTATGCACTTTCTACGATTACACACCGTGCATTGCCTGATGTACGTGATGGATTGAAGCCGGTCCACCGGCGGATTGTTCATGCGATGCGTCTTCTCAAACTAAATCCTGGACAGTCTTATGCGAAATGTGCGCGGATTGTTGGTGATGTCATGGGAAAATTTCATCCTCATGGGGATGCGTCTATTTATGATGCCTTGGTGCGCTTGGCTCAAAGTTTTGCTGTTCGTTATCCGTTGGTTGATGGGCAAGGCAATTTTGGTAATATTGATGGTGATAATGCTGCTGCCATGCGTTATACGGAAGCACGTATGACTGAAGTGGCTGCATTGTTACTTGAAGGAATTAATGAGAATGCTATTGATTTTCGTTTAACCTATAATGAGGAAGATGAAGAGCCTGTTGTTTTACCAGGAGCTTTCCCTAATCTTTTAGCAAATGGTTCTTCTGGTATTGCTGTTGGTATGGCAACATCTATTCCCCCCCATAATGTTGCTGAGCTTTGTGATGCAGCACTCCATTTGATTGCGCATCCCGATGTAAATGATGAGGAATTAAATCAATTTGTTCTTGGTCCTGATTTTCCGACGGGGGGAATTTTAGTTGAACCTAAAAAAAGTATTGAGGAATCCTATCGTGTTGGGCGTGGATTCTTTCGCTTGCGTTCACGTTGGCATCAGGAATCTGGTAGCCGTGGTTCTTATGTGATTGTTGTAACTGAAATTCCCTATCAGATTCAAAAGTCACGTCTTATTGAAAAAACAGCAGAGTTATTGCTTGCACGCCGATTGCCAATGCTTGAGGATATCCAAGATGAATCAGCAGAAGATATCAGAATCGTGCTGGTTCCTAAAAATCGGTCGGTTGATCCGGAGCTCCTTATGGAGTCTCTTTTTAAATTGACTGACTTTGAAGTAAGATTTCCCCTTAATCTGAATGTTTTGTCTTTGGGAAAAATACCCAATGTCCTTTCTTTGCGAGAAAGTTTGCAGCAATGGCTTGAACATCGTCAAGAAGTGCTTATTCGTCGCTCTCATTATCGGCTTGATCAAATTGATAGCCGATTGGAAATTCTTCATGGATATCTTATTGCCTATTTAAATCTCGATGAGGTCATTCAGATTATTCGTGAAGAGGATGAACCGAAAAAGAAGCTGATTAATCGGTTTGAATTAACAGAAAATCAAGCTGAAGCTATTCTTAATATGCGCTTGCGTTCTTTGCGTAAGCTTGAGGAATTTGAAATTCGTAAAGAATTTGAAAGTTTGAAAGCTGAAAAAGAAAAGCTACAGAATTTGTTAGCTTCTCCTATAAAACAGTGGAAAATAATTTCAGAAGAAATCAAAAAAGTTCGAAACACTTTTGGGCCTGAAACACTCTTGGGGAAAAGACGTACTACGTTTGAAGAGGCACCAAGACATGATCTTGATGATATTCAACAAGCAATGATCGAAAAAGAACCGATTACTATTGTTATTTCTGAAAAGGGGTGGATGCGTGCTTTGAAGGGACACTTGAACGATTATAAAGCACTTTCTTTTAAAGAAGGAGACAGTTTAAAGTTAGCCTTTCCAGCATTTACGACCGACAAGATTGTGCTGATCAGTACGGGGGGGAAGTTTTTTGCTATTGGTGCAAATAATTTACCTGGAGGGCGGGGACATGGTGAACCTATTCGTCTCTTAGTTGATATGGATGATGAGCACGATGTTCTCACAGCTTTTGTGCATCACGCCGAGGAAAAATTTCTCTTGGTTTCATCTCACGGTAATGGTTTTATTGTTTCTTCTGCAGAAGTGATCGCCAATACACGAAAAGGAAAGCAAGTGATGAATGTGAAAGCTCCTGATAAGGTAAAGCTTTGTGTTCCGGTAAATGGTGATCATGTTGCTGTAGTCGGTGAAAACCGTAAAATGCTTATTTTTTCTATTGAACAAATACCAGAAATGAATCGCGGTAAAGGTGTTCGTTTACAGCGTTATAAAGAAGGTGGTGTTGTTGATGCCAAGACTTTTAATTTATCAGAAGGCTTAAGTTGGCAAGATACAGCTGAACGAATCTTTAACCGTCAAGCTGATGATCTCATTGAATGGATGGGAATGCGTGCGGGCGTCGGGCGTTTGGTTCCAAGAGGATTTCCAAAATCAGGAAAATTTATCAATTAAATGTATTTTATAAATGGGAAAATTCCCTATGGTTTTATGATTGTGTAAGATATTAATTTATAAAGATAATTTATTATTTTTTATATTGAACGAAAGACCTAAAGCGTAAGTTTTTCTCTTATTTCGATCTTGTTCAGGTTAAATCAATCAAAACTGTTTGTTTGCCTATCATGAGATGAGAGACCAGCCCGTCTTCATAAAAACTATTGAAGAAAAGAATAAAAATATTTTTTAATAAACCGTTTCACAGACAAGAGTTGTTGCAACAATAGGTATGTTTGTTTTTTTACATTATACCATTTATGGGTGCTGTCGTGAAATGATTTGATATTTCGAGAGCTGTACCTTTAAACAAACAATGTGAATGTTTAACACAAGAATGTTCTATTTGGAGATGTTTTATTTTGTCTGATAGGTTTATTTTCTTATTGTTCAAGAGAGATGTTATTAATCTTTCGTAGTAATATTTATTCGTTAGGATTACTATGATATTGTCTAAAAAGATGACCACGTTCAGCCCATAAGACGAGAAGTATGGCAGTGAGACTCAGAAAGAAAAATCCTGCTGAGTTTGGGATGGTTGTTTCATCAAATTGTTGGGCAATAAAAAAGCTAAGTCCTGCACCGATAGATGTTTGAAGAAAGCCGGATACAGAAGAAGCTGTTCCAGCTATTTCTCCTACAGGTTCAAGAGCGAGTGTATTGAAATTGGCCATAATACCACCGCAGGTAAACATTAATATACAATATAACGTCATATAAAAAGGAAAAGGGATAACACCACCTGCTAAGATGGACCCAATAAACCAAATGCATGAAGTGGCACAAAAGAGCAAAAGCATAGTATGAGCAATACGCCGCATTCCAAGGCGTCCAACGAGTTGAGAGTTAAAGAATGATGATAGAGCTTGAAATGCAGCACCAACTGCGAAAGCAATAGGGAACCAAAGTCCTAGATTATAGATCCCTTCATATGTTTGTTGTGATGTATTAACGGCGGTAAAGATACAGCCTAAAATAATGGAAGTTGCAAGTGTATAGCAAAGTGTTGTGCGATTGGTTATTACAATCCATAAGTTGTGTTTAACTGAAGAAAAGGAAAGAGAGCGTTGCGCATAAAGAGTTTCAGGCAAGCGCAGTTGAATCCAAATCATCAGTCCTAAACCAATCATTGCCATGAAAATAAAAATATATTGCCAATGTCCAAGCAGTAAAATGATCTGTCCTGTTGCGGGACCAACCATTGGTGCAACAAGAAAAACCATCATAACAATAGACATAACTTCTGCCATTTTTCGACCACTGTAAAGATCACGTACGACGGAAACTGTAAGAACTCGCATAGCAGCCCCTCCAATTCCTTGCAAGATACGTAAAATAAGTAAGAGAGAAAAATCAGTTACAAAGGCACAGCCAATCGCCGTAAATGAATAAAAAGCAAGCCCGAGAAGAATAAGTTTACGTCGTCCATACCTATCGCTTATTGGACCGAAAAATATTTGAGCAATACCATAGCTAATAAGATAACTCGAAATGATATAATGTTGATCATTTTCATTGAGAACATTTAAGCCGTCTAAAATATCGGGCATAGCTGGCAGCATAATATCAACAGCTATAGCGTTAATAGCCATGAGCGAAGCAATAAGAATAACAAATTCTTTATAGCCAATTTTGTTTCTAATCGCATCTCTATGCGTTTGTTCATCGACTGAATATGACATATGGCATCCTTGAAATAAAAATTTCGTCTGAAAACAGCTCTTTTTAAGAGTCTGAATAAAATGAAAGATACCTATGATTGATTACATGGAATATTTTTTTCTTTCAAAAGTTCCTGTAACTCATTGTTTTGAAACATCTCTTTAACAATATCACAGCCTCCGATAAATTCACCTTTGATATAAAGCTGTGGAATTGTTGGCCAATTTGAGTAATCTTTAATCCCTTGACGCAATTCGTTAGAAGTTAAGATATTAATCCCTTTATAATTCAATCCTAAATAATCAAGAATTTGAACAACTTGTCCTGAAAACCCGCATTGCGGAGCGTCAGGTGTTCCTTTCATGAATAAAATGACGTCGTTTGTTTTAATTTCGTTGTCAATAAAATCATGAACAGTGGTCATTTTTATCCCTCGATATTTCAGATTTTTATCAGTGTGTAATTTATATTCATACTGCTTTTAATCGTATTAAATGTGTGAATGCAAGAAGAAATTTTAGATTATTTTGGGACATTTGTTTGCAACATTAAGGCGTGAAGGTCATTTCCCATATTGCCTTTAAGGGCATCATAGACCATTTTATGTTGTTGAACACGGGTTTTACCACGAAAACTTTCAGAAATAACTTCTGCAGCATAATGTTCCCCATCTCCAGCAAGATCACGAATTCTTACAGTAGCATCAGGAATGCCTTCACGAATAAGCGTTTCAATTGCATGGGCACTCATTGCCATCATTATTCTCCTATGTTGTTCATTTTTTATAAAGGCTGTTTAAGAGAAAAAACAATTTTTATTCTTCACCCATAAATTGTGGAAACCAGTTTTCATAGGCTTTTGTGAGTTTGTCTACTGAAAGTGTTAATATCCCATCTATATTAAGAGAAGTACCCTCGACTTGACCTAGCTCTGTTAAAGAAACTGTATTGATTTGTGCACGCTCTTTAAGACTATTAAGAGAGTGAGGTTTGACGGCTAAAAGATAACGTCCTTGGTCTTCTCCAAAAAGTTCTGCATGATGGGGTGATTTATTGCTTAATTTTACTTTGATTCCTTTACCTGCTTTAATGACCATTTCAGCAAGTGCTATCGCTAATCCTCCGTCAGAAAGGTCATGGGCGGCGTGAATAAAACCACGATGTATGACATCTCGAACAAATTGACCATGCTTTTTTTCAAGTTGTAAATCTACAGGGGGGGGGGGGCCTGCATCAATATTTAAAATGTTACGTGCATAGATTGATTGTCCTAAATGGGAGCCGCAATTTCCTACTAAAACAAGAATATCTCCATTTTGCATACCACTTATTGTTACCATTTTAGACCAATCATTAAGAAGGCCTACCCCAGCAATTGTGGGGGTTGGAAGAATGGCTGCCCCATTTGTTTCGTTGTAAAGAGAAACATTGCCTGAAACGATAGGAAAATCAAGGATTCTACAAGCTTCTCCTATACCTTTAATAGCAAAAATCAGCTGTCCCATAATTTCAGGTTTTTCAGGGTTACCAAAATTGAGATTATCTGTAGCAGCCAGTGGTGTTGCACCTGTCGTACTAATGTTTCGCCAGCATTCTGCGACAGCTTGTTTCCCCCCTTCATAAGGGTCTGCTTCACAATAGCGAGGTGTTACATCAGAAGAAAAAGCAAGAGCACGTTTGCTGTTGTTTCCTACACGGATAACGCCTGCATCACCTCCTGGACAAACAAGGCTATTTCCTTGGATAAGGGTATCATATTGTTCATAAACCCATCGCCGAGAACTTTGATCAGCAGAATTCAATAAGCTCAGAAGCGCATCACCAAGATTTTCAACTTTTTTGACGTCTTCTGCTTTCAAGGGTGTTTTTTTTGCCGGCTCACTCCAAGGACGATCATAAACAGGCGCTTCATCACCAAGCTCTTTGATGGGAAGATTGACAACTTCTTCCCCTTGATGAAATACACGAAAACGTAAATCATCGGTTGTTTTTCCAATGATAGAAAAATGTAGTCCCCACTTATGAAAAATTGCTTCTGCTTGCTTTTCTAGTTCTGGTTTAAGGACCATGAGCATACGCTCTTGACTTTCAGAAAGCATCATTTCATAGGCTGTCATGTTTTCTTCTCGAACAGGAACTGTATCAAGATTAAGCTGTATCCCCAGATTTCCTTTTGCTCCCATTTCAACGGCAGAAGAGGTGAGTCCTGCTGCCCCCATATCTTGAATAGCAACCACGGCTCCAAGTTCCATGAGCTCTAAACATGCTTCAAGGAGACATTTTTCTGTAAAAGGATCACCGACTTGAACAGTTGGGCGTTTTTCACTGATTGAAGAATCAAATTCAGCAGAAGCCATTGTTGCTCCACCGACACCATCACGTCCTGTTTTTGCACCCAGATAAACAACAGGGAGTCCAATACCTTGTGCTTTAGAATAAAAAAGGGCGTCTGTCTTTGCAATACCGGCGACAAAAGCGTTAACAAGGATATTGCCATTATAACGCTCATCAAAATTTACTTCTCCACCAACCGTTGGAACACCAAAAGAATTGCTGTAACCACCTATTCCAGAAACAACACCAGAAACAAGATGGCGTGTTCGTGGGTGGTCAGGAGCACCAAATCGCAATGCATTCATAGCAGCAACAGGACGGGCTCCCATTGTAAAGACATCACGTAAAATACCACCAACACCTGTCGCTGCACCTTGATAAGGTTCAATATAAGAAGGGTGGTTATGGCTTTCCATTTTGAAAACAACACATTGTCCTTCGCCAATATCGACAACACCAGCATTTTCACCAGGTCCTTGGATGACACATTTTCCTTCTGTCGGAAGAGTTTTTAGCCATTTTTTAGATGATTTATAGGAACAATGTTCGTTCCACATTGCAGAAAAAATTCCTAGTTCAGTAAATGTTGGTTCTCTACCAATTAACGTTAGGATACGTTGATATTCATCTTCTTTTAGCCCGTGTTGTGCAATGAGTTCTGATGTAATAGTGATGTTATTGCAAGGCTTCATGAGTATTTATCCGTCAAATTAATCGAAATTTAGTATTTTTATTTTTTAAACCTAGCAGCTTATATTATAAACAATAATGTTGTTTAATAATAAAAATATTTATAGACAGTAAGCTGAAGATTTTGTCCGTTTGTTTGGTGGGATTTAAGACTAAAAATGGTCTTAAATAATTATGTGTTTAGAAAATAATATCCATTGTTGTTTGTGAAGAGCTTTGTTGATAGATTTACGATGCGAGAAATGGTATAAATCCTTGTTTTTTTAAATTATGGAGCGCGAGTATTTTTGCAGCATTATCCATTTACTAACTCTAAAGCACTTTGAAAAAGTAAACGACCGTCAGTACCTCCGTGGGCGGGTTCAATAAAGTTTTCAGGATGGGGCATCATACCAAGAATATTACCAGCTTTATTAACAATACCAGCAATATCTTTCATTGAGCCGTTCGGGTTTGTATTTTCTGCATAGCGAAAAACAATTTGTTCATTGTCTTCCATTTGTTTCAATGTTTCACTATCAACAAAATAATTTCCGTCATGATGGGCAACAGGACAACGAATAATTTGTCCTTTAGAATAATATCGAGAAAATTTTGTCTTGGCGTTGACGACTTCAAGCTTGATTTCACGACAAACAAATTTTAAAGAAGCGTTACGCATTAAAGTACCGGGTAATAATCCTGCTTCCAACAAAATTTGAAATCCATTACAGATACCTATAATTGTCGTACCTTCTTGTGCTTTTTCACGAATGGCTTTTAAGACGGGAGTTCGCGCTCCAATCGCACCACATCTTAAGTAGTCGCCATAGGAAAAACCACCAGGAATAATAATAACATCTACATCTGGAATTGTTGTTTCTGTTTGCCAAATTTTTAGTGGCTCAACTCCCGTTATATGATGTAATGCTGCAACCATATCTCGATCACGATTTAATCCAGGAAGTTGAATGATGGCAGTTTTCATGAGCATTTCACTTACAGAAGTTCGATTGTATAATTTTCAATGACAGTATTTGCGAGTAACTCTTCACACATTTGTTCAAGTTTTTTCTTTGCAGTTTCAGAAGGTAGTTCATCAAGAACAATATCAAAAACCTTTCCTTGACGAATAGATTGAATGCCTTCGAAAGCCAAACTTTTTAAAGCACCGACAATTGCTTCTCCTTGTGGATCAAGAACGCTTTCTCTTAAAGTAACCGTAATGCGTGCTTTCATTTTTTGCTTCCTGCTTGTTAAAAGAACCTCTCCTTTGAAGAGGGGTGTTTGTATAAGGTGATGTTTTTTACCTTGTTTTTACTTTACGAGAACGGGACCACTTGGTCGTGTTGGTTCGTTTTCATTCATAATACCAAGACGTTTGGCAACTTCTTGATAGGCATTAATAAGCCCTCCCATATCACGACGAAAACGGTCTTTATCCATTTTTTCTTGTGTGTGCATATCCCATAGTCGTGCAGAATCAGGAGAGATTTCATCAGCAAGAACAATGCGCATTGTTTCATCTTCCCACAGGCGACCAAATTCCATTTTAAAATCAATTAATTGGATGTTAACACCGGCAAAAAGCCCAGAAAGAAAATCATTAATACGAATTGAAAGTTGCATCATATCTTCTATCTCTTGTGGGACAGCCCACCCAAAAGCTGTGATATGTTCTTCCGTTACCATAGGATCATCGAGAGAATCATTTTTATAGTAGAATTCAATGATGGATTGCGGAAGCGGGGTTCCTTCTTCCAGTCCTAAACGTTTAGCAAGAGAGCCGGCAGCAACATTGCGAACAACAACTTCCAACGGAATGATTTCCACCGCTTTAATAAGCTGTTCGCGCATGTTTATACGTTTGATAAAATGTGTTGGGATGCCCAAACGTCCAAGATGGCTAAAAATATGTTCCGAAATTCGGTTGTTTAAAACCCCCTTTCCGTCGATAATTTCATGTTTTTTTGCATTAAAGGCAGTTGCATCATCTTTAAAAAATTGAATGTAAGTCCCTGGTTCAGGTCCTTCATATAAAATTTTAGCCTTGCCTTCATAAATACGGTGGCGACGATTCATCATGATTCTCTATTTATCTTGAGAGGTTTTTAATAACATTGATAAATGATACTATCCTAATTGATAGAATTTCTCAATGATATTGCTATGATACTTTTATAATTTTTATCATTACACGTTTACCCAAAGGTGAAGATACATAAGCGATGAGAAAGAAGATCACCTCTTTTGGATCAAATTTTTGCAAGAAAGTGAGAGAGGACCATAAGCCCTTCAGGCCAAGGTCCGTGTCCGGATTCTGCGTTAATATGGCCAGAATACCCAGCATCAACAAAGAGTGATCCCCAATCATTGGCAATTTTTTCTGCTACTGAAAATTGACAAAACTCATCGTTGCGACTGGCTATGACAATAGAAGGAAAAGGAAGCTTTTGGCGATGATAGGGGCCAAATGTCATTAAATGTTTGGGACGTATTTTTTCATTGGCGACATCTGGAGGTGCAACAAAGAAAGCGCCACAAATTTTTTCTGTATTTTGTACAGTTGCATGAATAACACTGGGAACTCCTAATGAATGAGCAATAAGCATAACAGGCCTTTGAGCTTTTGCGATGGCGGTTTTAACTTTGTTAACCCACTCTTCACAAACAGGCTTTGACCAATGGAGTTGTTCAATGCGGCTGGCTGTCGACAATTTTTTTTCCCAGCGTGTTTGCCAATGATCTGGACCAGATCCTTTGTAGCCAGGAACAATAAGAATATCGAGTTGATTTGCTTTCATGAATTGTTTTCTTTGTTACAACAGATTTTTGATCATAGGTTGAATGGATTTTGGTTTTCTATGTCGCTTTATTGTTCTTCAAAAACACGTTTAAAAATCGTATTGATATGTTTGGTGTGGTAAGAAAGATCAAATTTTTCGCGAAGTTCTTCTTCACTTAAAGCTTTGGTAACATCTTTGTCGTTGAGGAGTTCTTCTAAAAAATCTTTTCCTTGTTCCCAAACTTTCATCGCATTTCGTTGTACAATCCGATAAGAATCTTCACGACTAATCCCTGCTTGTGTGAGTGCTAAAAGAACCCGTTGTGAGTGAACAAGACCGCGGAATTTATTGAGATTTTTTTGCATATTTTCTGGATAGACAATGAGATTTTCAATGACAGATGTGAGGCGAGAAAGAGCAAAATCAAGTGTAATCGTCGCATCTGGAGCAATATAACGCTCAACAGATGAATGGGAAATATCACGTTCATGCCAAAGAGCTACATTTTCCATGGCTGGGAGTGCAAATGCACGTACCATACGGGCTAATCCAGTTAAATTTTCTGTTAAAACTGGATTACGTTTATGAGGCATTGCCGATGAACCTTTTTGCCCAGGTGAGAAATGTTCCTCTGCTTCAAGAACTTCTGTTCGTTGTAAGTGGCGTATTTCTATTGCTAGCCTTTCAATAGAGGAAGCAATAACACCAAGTGTTGCAAAAAACATAGCATGACGATCTCTTGGTATTACTTGGGTGGAAACCGGTTCAGTACGCATCTTCAAGGCTTTTGCTACATGTTCTTCAACGCGTGGATCGATATTAGCAAAAGTTCCTACAGCTCCTGAAATCGCGCAAGTAGAAATTTCTTCTTGTGCAGCAAGAAGACGTTTGCGACAACGGGAAAATTCAGCGTATGCAAGAGCAAACTTGATTCCAAATGTTGTCGGTTCAGCATGAATGCCATGACTCCGCCCAATGGTGATTGTCTCTTTATGCTCAAAAGCACGTCTTTTTAATGCTTCAAGAAGTTGATCTATATCCTCTAGCAAAATATCACTCGCACGCATCAATTGAATGTTCAGCGTTGTATCGAGAACATCAGATGATGTCATGCCTTGGTGGATAAAACGTGCCTCTGGTCCAATGAATTCAGCTAGGTGGGTTAGAAATGCGATAACATCATGTTTGGTAATTGCTTCAATTTCATCAATGCGATTGACATCAAATTTAGCTGCTGCCCCTTTTTCCCAAATGACTTTGGCGGCTTCTTTCGGAATAATCCCTAAGTGAGCAAGGGCATCACAGGCATGGGCTTCAATTTCAAACCAAATACGATATTTTGTTTCGGGAGACCAAATTGTTACCATTGCAGGGCGGGAATAACGTGCGATCATCATTTTTTTCCTTGTTGTGAGAGGATTGCGGCTTGGCGCAATGCACTAATACGTGTTTTGTAAAGCTCTTTATTTCCATCTTTATAAATTGCAGAGCCTGCGACAAATACATTTGCACCAGCTTTTGCAGCTATCCCAATTGTATCAACGGTGATACCACCATCAACTTCAAGATCAATAGGGCGGTTTGCAATCATGCTTTTAACGCGCTTAATTTTATTTTTTATTTCTGGAATAAAACTTTGTCCACCAAAACCGGGATTGACCGTCATGATGAGAATGAGATCTAATTGATCAAGCAAATATTCAAGTACATGTTCAGGGGTGCTTGGATTGAGTGCGATTCCTGCTTTTTTCCCCATTTTTTTGATTGTTTGTAATGAACGATGAAGATGTGGACCTGCTTCAGCATGAATAGTTATAATATCTGAACCTGCTTTTGCAAAAGCTTCTAAATAAGGGTCTACTGGTGCGATCATCAGGTGGACATCAAATATTGCTTTTGTTAATGGGCGCAGAGCTTTGACGATTTCAGGACCAAAGGTGATGTTAGGAACAAAGTGCCCATCCATAATATCAAGATGAAGCCAATCTGCACCAGCATCAACAACATCTAACATTTCTTGTCCAAGTTTAGAAAAATCAGAAGCCAAGAGAGAAGGCGAAATGAGATGAAAATGAGGCATTAAAATCTCCTTAGATTGGCAGTTTTTATCATATCGCTGTGTATACACAAATATTTTTTGTGTTATGACGGAAAAGAAAAAATATGTATTATAGGTCTTTTTATGGAAAGATTGCTTGAAATTTTAAAGCTTTATAAGTGAAAGATATGTCGAATCATAAAACATATTTGATGCCTGAACTTCAACATAAACATACTATTGCGGTTTCTTCTCAAGAATATCGAGATGCCATGAGTCTTTTTGCAGGAGCTGTGCATATTGTGACAACAAATGGTATTAAGGGAAGACGTGGGGTGACTGTTTCGGCGTGTTGTTCTTTATCTGATGATCCTCCAACCCTTCTTGTTTGTCTCATGCGCCATAATTTAAAGAATCAGGTGTTTATGGAGAATGGAAATTTTTGTGTTAATAGCTTGGCAGGAAAACATCGCTCATTAGCGGATGTTTTTTCGAGGCGTTGCAATTCTACACAAAATGAGCGTTTTGATGTTGCTCAATGGGGAGCTTTGCAAACGGGGGCGCCTAGTCTTTCAGACGCTCTAGCGTCGTTTGATTGTCGTTTGATTTGTTGGCACGAACACGCAACCCATTGTGTTTTGATTGGTGAGGTTGTTGCAATCAACTGTAATAAAGAAAAAGATGCTTTGATGTATTTGAAACGTGAATATCACACTTTGCCTTTATAAAGATTTTATTTTTTTGCATTGATGAAATGATTTATTGTTGCTTCATTTAGATTTTAAACAATGTAGAGAGTAGGGGAGGGATGGCTCTGATATCTGATATTAGATTTCCTTCTTTTTAAAGTTTTTCAATAAGCGAAAAAAATGATTCTGGATGAGATTTGATCAAGAATTCAATCTACATAAAAAAGCGATCAAACCTAAACAGTGCATTTAGATATATTCGTCGATTGTTATGAAAAAACATTTTACTCTTGTGTTGATGGGTATTGCACAATATATAGACCGCACATAGCATATGTGGAGGTTTTTTATTGCATGAGCGAAGAGATTGATGGTCAATATCGCCCTAGTGAAGATGAGCCTTTTATGAATGAGCGGCAAAAGGCGTATTTTCGTGCTAAATTGGTTTCTTGGAAGAATGATATATTAAAAGAAGCTCGTGAGACTTTGGAAAATTTGCAGGAAGAGAATGTTGGTCAGCCCGATTTGACTGATCGGGCTTCTTGTGAAACTGATCGTACAATCGAATTACGTGCTCGTGATCGTCAGAGGAAACTTATTTCAAAAATAGATGCTGCTTTAGAGCGCATTGATAATGGGACATACGGTTTTTGTGAAGAAACCGGCGAACCCATTAGTATCAAGCGTCTTGAGGCTCGGCCGATAGCCGTTTTGTCATTGGAAGCGCAAGAACGTCACGAACGACGTGAAAGAGTTTATCGCGATGATTAAGGTTATTGAGATGATAAACAAACGAAATTCGTGGTGATGAAATTGTATATTTTTATTTTTGAGGGGTAGGAATGAATAAAGATGGTTCTTGCCGCCCCTCAATTTCGGCGGTGATGGCTGAATCTTTTACCGCTTGATTCGTAAAAGGAGAGGGACTTTTATCCGATACATCGTTTCTTTCTGGAGGGGCGGAATTTAGATGTGTGTGTGTTTCTCTTTTTTGTATTTTTGATGTACCAGTAATATCGGATTCTACAACCACATCTGTTAATCCGCCAATAAGGAGCAAATGTTCTTTATTATCGCAACGGACTAAAACAAGGCGGCGTGCTCGATCTATAGAAATTACTTCACATAATGCTAATCGTGATAGACTTTTTTTTCTATTAATGCTGTATCTTCCTGTACTTAAGCGACGTAAAAACACGATAATTACGGTAATAGCTGCGATTGTTATTATAAAAAGCAAAAAGCTTATCGTTATGTTTGCAGCAGATACACCTATCTGCTCTGATAACCAGATATACATAGATTTTCTCCCATTTTGGATGGAAATATTATTTTTTATTGAGATAAATTTATAAACATACCCTCAAAAGGTTCACTTATAATGTAAGAAATAAACTTTTGAATATTAAGCGAGCTTATCTTAGATAATATCATAGTATATACTTTATAACAACATAACAACGAATATAAAGGAAGTTTTGTGACATAAGAAATAGCTATAAGCTAAGGCAAAGAGAGATGGATAAAGATTTTGAGAATAATGAAAGATCAGCGTTTTCGTTTCATCGGAGAGTTGTGATTTTTGGTGTTGTTTTTGTATTAGGTTTTCTTTTCATTGTGGGTATTTTAGGTTTTTTTTATCCACAAAACTATTTGCAACAGGCGATATCAATATCTTTTTTGATTCTAGCAATGATCGGTGTTGCAACACTCGTTTTGTGTGGAATGGGAATTTTAAGATATCATGTGTGGTCGCATGAAGATTTTGATTTTAGCATCTTTAATAGGAGCGATGATGCAATTGTAATCTCTGATCTTTCTGGTTTTGTTTATTATTCTAATCAAAACTATCGAAAAATTCTGACCTATAAGCCTGAAGTGTCTTGTTATAGGGTTATTGCGGATCTTCCAGGAGCTGGTGCACTCTCGTACCGCTTAAAGGTTGCAGCCTGTAATAATCTTGCAGCGCAAGAGGAATTAAGAGTAGAACAGCCAATTTTTACTGATTCTACACAAAAAAAATCTGTTTGGTATAATATTTCCATTCAACCTATCAAAAAACAGAAAAAAAAGCTTTTATTTTGGCGTATTGCTGATATTTCGCACTTACAACAAACGCGAGAAGTTTTTTTCTCGAACCTTCAAGAGGCTATCAATCACTTGGATCAAGCTTCTATTGGTTTTGTATCCGTTAATAGACAAGGAACTATTCTTTATGCCAATGCGACTTTTGCAGAATGGTTTTCAATTGATTTAGCGAATTTCTCAATTGGTCAATATAATTTTGATTCGTTATTTGATAGCGTTGGCGCTAAGAGCTCATGGAGTGATATCTGTTTACAAACCAACAGATATCAAAGTTCAGGTTACTCTTTACCCTATAGGTTTTCGTTATGTTTAAATTCACACACGACTTGTGAGAAAATATTCCATTGTCTTATATCTGTTTCTTCTCTCTTAGAAGAGGAAGCCATTTATCGTGTTGTGATCATTCCACAACAAATACAAAAAGAAGAAGATGATCAATTAAAATTACCCAGTATACTAGGAGAATATTTTGATGCGAGTCCTTTTGCAATAGCCGTGGTGGATCATGCAGGGCAATTGGTTCATATGAATAAAGCTTTTTCATCACTCACGGGATGTATGGACAAAGCTGTCAATTTTTATGATGTTATTTCTCGTCGTGATTGTGTGCAGTTAGAGCGTTCTTTTCAGAGAATTGCGACAAATAAAAATTATTTTGTTTCTCTAGAAACTGTTTTAGAAAAAAATGAAGAATGCCATTTACGGCTCCATATTATGTCTGTACCGCCCTATCACGGTGATGCATTGCAAGATTTGCTTATTATCTCTGTGATTGAAACAACCGAACAAAAAACTCTTGAAGATAAAATGATGCAAAGTCAGAAGATGCAAGCTGTAGGACAATTGGCTGGCGGCATTGCTCATGATTTTAATAATGTTTTAACAGCAATTTTAATGTCGTGTGATCTTCTTTTAAATACGCATCGTAGTTCTGATCCTGCTCATGCTGATCTGATCAATATTAAAAATAATGCTAATCGTGCAGCTGCTCTTGTCCAGCAATTATTAGCTTTTTCTAGAAAGCAAACACTTCGACCTGAAGAAGTTGATTTTACTGAATTTTTATCAGATATCCGCAATCTTATTTTACCACTTTTGGGGAATAATATTCAGTTAAAAATTATCCATGGAAGAGATTTGTGGAGCGTTGAAGTTGATCAAGCATCTTTTCAGCGTGTTATTATGAATTTGGTTATTAATGCGCGTGATGCCATGTTAGATGGAGGTATTGTTACGATTGCGACAAATAATATTACAAAGCAACAAAGTGCTGAATTTAATCATCTTGGATTAGCAATTGGCGAGTATGTGCAATTGACTATTTCAGATACAGGGGCTGGTATATCTGCTGCTATACAAGAAAAAATGTTTGAGCCATTTTTTACAACAAAAGAAGTTGGAAAAGGAACAGGACTTGGTTTATCAATGGTTTATGGAATTATCAAGCAGAGCGGTGGGTACATTTATTGTGAAAGTAAAGAAGGTGAAGGAGCAACATTTCATATTTTTCTTCCCCGTTATATCCCCAATATAAAAGGAGAAATTTCTCAAAAGATTGAAAAAGATGAAGAGAAAGATAAAAATATAGACTTAACAGGATCTGCGACTGTTTTATTGGTTGAAGATGAAGATGCGGTCAGAATGGGGGGGGTAAGAGCTCTTCAAATGAGAGGATATACGGTTTTAGAGGCAGCAAGTGGGGTGGAAGCACTCTCTATTCTTGAGGAACAAAAAGGAGAAGTTGATATTATTGTTTCCGATGTGGTGATGCCAGAAATGGATGGGCCCACTTTATTGAAGGAAGTCCGTAAAAACTATCCTGATATCAAATTTCTTTTCGTTTCTGGATATGCAAAAGATGCCTTTGCTAAAAATCTTCCACAAGATGCTGTTTTTGGTTTTTTATCTAAGCCTTTTACACTCAAACAGTTAGCTGTAACAGTTAAAGAAACACTTTCGTCATAAACAAAAATTTATGCAATAGAAAATTGCGTATTTTAAGATTTTTTAGGCGAAATACGAGAGTATTTTGATAAATAGAGCTTATGATAATGTCATAGAATTGAATAAAGAAGAAAAATTTTAAAAATGAACTAAAATTCAAAAAATTACATATTTTGTGCAAAAATTTATGAAGAGATGGACTCTATTATGTCAATATTTCATAGAGATTTTCAATTGTAGATACTGAGCAAAAACTATGTGTAAAGCATTGAAATATGCTGATTAATAGATTGTTGATACACTCAAAAAGATAAAAGCTGTTGTTGCGTATCGACCATTTTGCTCTTCCCTTCAATAAATGCTTTTAAGGCTTCGGGATAGAGTTTATGCTCTGCTTTAAGAACTCTTTGTGCTAAGCACTCAGCAGTATCATGGGGATAGACTGGAACGGCTGCTTGGGCAAGGATTTTTCCTGCATCCATGTCTTCTGTAACAAGGTGAACAGTGCAACCCGTGATTTTTACACCTGCTTGTAAAGCTTTTTCATGTGTGTTTAAGCCTTTAAATGAAGGCAAAAGAGAAGGATGAATATTTAGAATTCGTCCTTCATAAAGTTTTACAAAACGTGGTGAGATAAGGCGCATATACCCTGCAAAGCAGAGAAAATCCGGTTTATATTGATTTAAAATTGTAAAAATATTTTCTTCATGCTCTTCTTTTGTTTTGTAAATTTTACGATCAACAATATGAATAGGTAAGTTATGGTTTTGCGCTTTTTCAATACCGTTGGCACGCGGATTATCGCAAATAACCGCGACGATTTCAGCAGGATATGCCGTTTGTTGGCTAGCTTGAGCAAGGGCGACCATATTGGATCCATTACCAGAAATGAAAACGACGATTTGTTTTTTCATAAATGCAGTACCCCTTTATAAAGTATTCCTTTATTTTGATCTTGGCATTTTGTTAAAATGCCAAGGGGAGTTACAGTCTCTCCTTTTCTTTCAAGAGCTTGTGTAATTGTTTCAGCTGCATGCTGTGCTACGATAATGATCATGCCAATACCACAATTAAATGTTCTTAACATTTCTGTTTCTTCTATTTTACCTTGTTTGGCAATCCATGAAAATACTGCTGGAACATTGATGCTAGAAAGATTAATTTCAGCGCAGAGAGAGGATGGAAGGACACGTGGAATATTTTCAGGAAAACCTCCACCCGTAATATGAGCAAGAGCTTTAATCCCTTCATATTTTCGCATGATGGGAAGAAGCGATTTTACATAAATGCGTGTTGGTGTAAGAAGTGCTATACCAAGGCTGCTTTCGGGGGAAAAAGGGGCAGGGTCATTCCATTTGAGATAATTTTGCTGGATGATTCGTCGAACAAGCGAAAAGCCATTGGAATGAATTCCAGAGGCGCTTAGACCTAATATAATATCACCTTCTGTCAAATCTTTTGAAGGGAGTAGCTTGCTACGTTCGCATGCTCCAACAGCAAAACCAGCTAGATCATAATCTCCCTCTGCATACATTCCTGGCATTTCTGCAGTTTCTCCTCCAATAAGGGCAGCACCGGCTTGTTTACATCCTTCTGCAATACCGGAAACAATCGCAGCTCCTTGTTCAGGGTCAAGCTTTCCAGTTGCAAAATAATCCAGAAAAAAGAGAGGTTCAGCCCCTTGTACGAGTAAATCATTGACACACATAGCTACAAGATCAATACCTACAGTGTTATGGTGACCTACTTCAATGGCAATTTTTAATTTTGTTCCCACACCATCATTGGCTGCTACTAGGATAGGATCCGTAAAGCCTGCTGCTTTTAAATCAAAAAGTCCACCAAAACCGCCAATTTCTGCATCTGTTCCGGCTCGTTTTGTTGCGCGTATAAAGGGTTTAATTTTTTCTACCATGGCATTACCCATATCGATGTTTACACCGGCTTTTGCGTAGGTAAGACCAGCTTTGGATTTATCCCCAGCCTTGGATTTATTATTTGTAAGATCTTGATTGCTCATTGGAGCCTTCCTTTAATGGAAAATCAGGTTTTGATATTATGCAATGCCATGATAGAGTTCTCTCTGCAAGAGATATTGATAAGAAAATAAGCAACTTTTCTTGTACCTTATTTTGAAGTTGTTTATAATTTTTTGTGAAGAATTTTTTAGGATATTTTATGAGCAAGATATCAGATAATCACGGACAGTCCTCTTGGCAGCTTATGAGAAAGAAAGTGAGTGAGAATACATCTCGTGATCGTTATAAGACTTATGTGCCAGCGTATACTCAATTACCTTTGCCGAATAATATGAAAAGACAAATCTTTTTTTGGCTTGGTACGCTGATTTTTTTCATTCTTTTTATGTTTGTTTTTGGATCAATTTTGCTTCCTTTTGTGGCAGGGATTGTGTTGGCTTATTTTCTCAATCCCATTGTTCAATTACTTGAAAAATTTGGTATTCGTCGTGTGTTTGGGACTGTCCTTATCACCCTATTTATTGTTATTACCTTTGTTGCTGCTTTAATTATTTTGATTCCTGTTATTAGTTGGCAAATACAGCAATTTATGAGTGATGGTTTACCTGTTTACATTAATCGTATTCAAACCTTTTTTGTTGAGCATGATTTTGATTGGTTAAGGCGCTATTTTGGAAGTGATCCAAATGAATTACGGAATAATATTAAAGGATTTTTGGGAGAAGGTTCGGATTTTATTACGTCTCTTTTGAATTCACTTTTAAAGTCAGGAAAATCAATCGTTAATATCGTTAGCCTATTTGTTGTGGCACCTGTGGTGGCATTTTATATGTTATTAGATTGGCCACGTATGGTAACAGCAATCGATTCGTTAATACCGCGGGATCATCTGGAAACCGTTCGTAGTATTTTTCATGAAATGGATAGAGCTATTGCAGGCTTTGTTCGTGGACAAGGAACAGTTTGTCTCATATTGGGAGGCTATTATGCTATTGGTTTAACGATTGCAGGACTCAATTTTAGTCTTTTGATTGGTATGTTTATTGGTCTTATTAGCTTTGTTCCTTATATCGGCACAATGAGTGGTTTGGTCCTTTCTGTTGGTATTGCATGGGTCCAGTTTTATCCCAATAATTGGGGGGGAATCATTGTTGTGATGGCACTTTTTTTAATTGGTCAATTTATTGAAGGTTATATTCTTCAACCCAAGCTTGTAGGTTCATCAGTGGGATTACATCCCGTATGGTTGATGTTTTCACTTTTTGCTTTTTCTTCACTCTTTGGTTTTACTGGTATGCTTGTTGCTGTTCCTGCGGCAGCGGCTGTTGGCGTTTTAGTTCGTTTTGCTCTTCATACTTATCTGAGTTCTCAGATGTATTCGCGAAGCGGAAATTCGGAGCCGCTAAAATGAATGGGCGTGAAACGCAATTATCTTTAAATTTTCCTTATGATCCGATTTTTCAATTTGAGGATTTAGTGGTAACGGAAAGCAATCGTATGGCTTTTCAGCTTATTGATCACTGGCCCAATTGGAGCTTACCTATTGCAGTTTTGGTTGGTAAAGAAGGATCTGGAAAAACGCATTTTTCTAATATATGGCTCCAAAAAGCAGATGCTTTCAGGATTCAGCACAATGAACTTGATCAGGCTGTTACTATGGCTTCTTTAGGCAGATCATTTTTAATAGAGGATATTGATACAGGTGAAATCAATGAGACAGAACTTTTTCATTTAATTAACAGTATTAAGCAAGCAAATCTTGATGCACGACAGGCTACTTTATTGATGACGGCACAAACACTTCCTTCCGCTTGGAATTTAATGTTAAATGATCTAAAAAGTCGTCTTAATTCGGTGATGTTCGTTGAAATTAATCAGCCTGATGATGCATTGTTAACAGCTGTTGCATTTAAGCTTTTTTCCGATAGGCAACTTATTGTACATCCAGATACGGTTTATTATCTTGTAAGCCGTTGTGAACGTTCTTTATTTTCATTGAAGCGTGTTGTTGATTCTGTTGATCAGTTGGCATTACAAAGAAAAAGAAAAATAACACGTGCTGTTATTGCTGAAGTTTTAAATAGAAGAAATCCGTAAATACTCCTTATCATGGCTTAATTATTCTGTCCTTCTATTATCGTTTCAATATGTGGAAGACAAGTCATTTAAATTTTCTTCTTTTTGGATATCTATATAAGAGTAAAAAATAATATTTTTTACTCTTATCGTGTTTTTATTTTAAATAGCTTTGAGATTTTATTGTATGATGTTGAATTCTTACCATCTTCGCATTTGAAAATTTTTCTAAAAAGAGCGCTTTATTTTATTTATAATAAAACCTTTGTGCTTTGAAAAAATGTTTGTTGTTTATGGGTTTGGATTGTAGAAGATTCTAGAATTTTTAATAAAAGAGTCTTTGGGAAGATAGAAAAAGAGGGGAAAAAAGCTTAATACAGCTGAATTTTTTGGCTTATGTTCTCTTTGGGAAAGTTTTTCTATGATATTTAAGTCATTTTTTCTAAAATTGTATCTGTGGAATGTGTTTTGATACAATGAGAGCTTGCTTAAAACAGGATAAAAATTATGAAGTCCTTATAGAGAAATTCGTTATTTTTTAATATAGATTGGATTTTCTTACGGAAGTTATTTTCTACTATTTGTCAATAAATTTGTTATTGAGTAGGGGGAAAAATTAAAAAATGTGCTTTTTTGTAAAGAAATGCAACAAAATTAAAAAAAAGTGTGTTTTTCTCTTGCACTTCTGTTGTGAAAATTTTAGGAAATGTGCATCAAGTAAATGTAAATGGCGGAGCGTAGCGCAGCCTGGTAGCGCACCTGATTTGGGATCAGGGGGTCGTAGGTTCGAATCCTATCGCTCCGACCATATTTGATTGAGTGTGTGAGAATGACCCAATTGGGTACGTGTGGTGAGAAACTATCATCCAAGCGTTGTGTAATCTGAAGGAAAAAGGCATGATCGCACGTATTTATAGTCCTGCTAAGACAGCTATGCAGTCAGGTAAGGGGAATACAGTTTTTTGGATTCTAGAGTATGAGCCAATGAAAGCAAAAATGCTTGAACCTCTTATGGGCTACACGGCAACGTCTGATATGAATAATCAGGTAAAGATTCGATTTAATAGGAAGGAAGAAGCGATTGCTTTTGCACGTAAGAATGCTATCTCTTACCGTGTAGAAAAGAAACATACATCGATTCGACGTGCTATTTCTTATTCTGATAATTTTCGCAGTGATCGGCAGCATTCTTGGACACATTGAATTGAAGATGCTATTTTGAATTGAGAAAATAATCAGTTGGGTCCCGTAGCTCAGCTGGATAGAGCAACGGCCTTCTAAGCCGTGGGTCACAGGTTCGAATCCTGTCGGGATCACCATGTTTAAATGATATTTATAGGCTATAAAAAGTTAGAGAGTTTTCCTTTTATTCTATTAGCTTATTTTTCTGTATAATCCCGAACCTTTTTGATGTTTTTTGGTTTATTTTGCTGCTACACGTTTTCTGTTGACTGTTTTAGTATAAAATGATGCTGTTTTCTCTTTTTTCAGTAAAAATTGCTTTTGATTGCTGAAACTTTAGCATTGCATATTCTTGCCGCGTGTTGCTACTATATCACATGCTTTAGGAAACAGATTACAAAAACTCTTTTTTATGAGCTTCTTTTCATCTTTCTGAAAATGAATATTTTATTTCTTAGATTAGATTTAAGCATTGCTGCTAGTGCTGGTGAAATTGCCAAAAAACATCTATTGTGATTTTTTTATTTTTTATGAATAATATTATTACGTTTTTTAGCATGATCTTTGGTAAGATCGATTTTGATTAGATACAAGGCATGATGGATTCGATTTAGAACTGTTTATGATGAGAATTTACAGATGGCACAAGAGGTGGAAAATATCTTCTTGTCTTGGAAGCTGTGATTCATAACGAATTACTTCTTTATAGTTTTTTCGTATAAAAAGATGTTATATGTGCCGTCCAGATAAGATATTGTTTTTTTCAATGAGAGACACTTGCGGACAATTTGATTTAACATGATTGTCACTGTTTCTCAGGTAGGGTTATAGGTTTCATCAATGTTTAGGTTTTCTTAGTCTTATAGGTTTAAGAATGTATACTGTGTATTTATATGAATGAAGATAGATTGTATCTTAGAGTTAAATTTTTAGATTTCATATTTACATTTTCAAATGTTTTTTCTTATTTCTTTATAGTTTGTACATCATGTTAGAAGTATTTTAATATTGGATAACAATCACATTAAAATGTTATGCAGATGAGCTTTGAAGATCTAAACTCACACGGTTCAAGGTGATCATTATTTCAATAGGAATACAGTGTGAGGAGAATGCCATTTTACAGGCTTTGTTTTAAGAGATATCTCTTAGAGCTCACTTCACGCTGGCGCTCGTGAATGGTACAATGATAAATCCATTGAGCTCCATCATCTTTACACTTATGAAGAAATAAGCTGACATTATCATACACTTTGCCTATTTGTCAGCCTCCGATGTTGCAATAGATCTCAGCACTTGAGGCATTTATCGGCATTTTTGTGCTTTTTTATACAATTTTTACTTAATATTAATTCCTCTTATGACGTGTAAGAGAGACGGTTTTGTTTAATTCAATATAAATAGGTTTGAAATAAGAAAACATTACGATATTCGGATTTCTCATTCAACATGGCAAACAATAAAACATGATTATAAATCAAATGTATTTTTAGAATGAAAAAAATTGCTTTTATCGTGTTTTTTACTCTTTTTAATATTTTATTATAATCTGTAATTGGTAAACTCAAAATACAGCTCTAAGGTTAAGTGTTTTATATCTATCGAAGTGACTGTGGTTATATCTAACTGTTTGGACAACAAGTTGTATACCAATAGACATGAAAGAATTAAGAAAAACAGGGGATAGATCAGGAAACAAACAATATTTTTTAGAACGGAAGCCTATGCTTGTGGAAAGAATTTTAAAATCAAACTTCTAATCTGTTGCAAAATGAGGCTGTTATTACGTTTGTGATACTTTTAGATGGCTTCCCCTAAGAGGCGCTATCAGAACGTAAAAAATATTAGAAACACTCCGTAAAGTATGCCCTTTGTAGAGGCATATTGCAAAATCTTATTTCCGAATCTTTATTTACGCATCCCGTACCTTGGAAGAATTCAATAATTTATTTATACTATAAAGTTGAATGGTGGGCGTGACAGGCAAATAAAAAGCAAGTAAAATAAAATAGTTATGTCTAATATAAGGGAATAGGTGAATCTTGATTCTATTGAGTT